>JBCDHK010000093.1:0-11350 GCA_038750185.1 Pseudomonadota bacterium | reverse complement strand
GGTGACCAGGATAAAGCCCACCGCCAGCGCCGTGGTCCAGTTCTGGCCGAGCGCCATGGCCACGCCCGCCACCGCCAGCGTGGTCAGCGCCACTTGGAGCCCACCGAGGCCGAGCAAGCGTGCGCGCATCTGCCAGAGGAGGTGGGGCTCCAGTTCGAGCCCGACGAGAAACAGCATCATCACCACGCCGAACTCGGCCACATGCTGGATCGCGATGACATCGACCCCGAGCGCCGAGAGCCCCGGCGCCAGCGCCACGCCGGCCAAGAGATAACCCAGCACCGAGCCGAGACCGAGGCGCGTGGCGATGGGCACCGCCACCACGCCAGCGACGAGAAACAGAAAACCGAGCAGCAGGATATCGCCCATCAGCGCGCCTCCAGTTGGGGCAGGCTGTCGTGGGCCAGGGTCTCGGCCTGTTCGGCGGCGTCGAGATCGAGCCGGTCGTCGCGCAAGGCGCTCAGCAGGCGCGTGTAGCCTTCGACATGGGGGGCTAACCCGCCCTCTCCCGGGGCTGCCAGCGCGCCATAGAGCACATAAGGCGCGAGAAAGCGCATGCCGCAGAGCGTGGCGGTGCGCTCCAAGGGGGTGAGGAAGGTGCGCAACGGGTAGTGGTTAAAGCCGCCGCGGGCATAGGCTTCAGCCCCGGCGCCGACTGTCAGTGCGAACAGCAGCGCCTTACCGGCAAGCGCCGTGCCGCCCGGGCCATAGGCAAAGCCGTACTGCAACACCAGATCCTGCCATTCCTTGACCAGGGCAGGCGTCGAATACCAGAACAGCGGACACTGGATGACGACGACATCGTGGCCGAGCAGGCGGGCTTGTTCGGCACGCACGTCGATGTCGTGGCGGGGGTAGGCGGCGTAGAGATCGAGCGCCTCAATGCCTTCGACGGCGCGTGCGGCCTCAAACAAGGCGGCATTGGCGCGCGAGAAGCGGTGGCCCGGGTGGGCGTAGTAGAGCAGGACGCGCGCCATGGTCCTCCTTGTGGGCTGGGGCTGGGATACTCTGGCTTAGCCCAAAGACAGGCCGCAGGGGAAGGCGCAAGGCTGGCCACGACGTGCGCAACACCGTCCAGCCCACCTGCCCCCTGGAGACGCGGGTAGTCCCTGACGGCTGTTCCCGGCGCTCAAAACCCCAGCGCCGCGCCGTCCTTTCTCGGGTCCGAGCCCGCCGCATAGCCGCCCGCCGCCAGCCGATGGACCAGTTGCGCCCCGCCAAAGCCAAAGGCGGCGTCGGGGGCATCGGTGTCGAGGACATGGCCCTTGGCGCTGAGCGCCGCCCGGGTCTCGGGCGCCATGCTGGTCTCGACCGAGACCGAGAGCCCCTGGGCCACACGCCAGCGCGGGGCGTCGATGGCGGTCTGGACGTCCTGGCCCCAAAGCTGGGTGCGCAACACCATCTGGACGTGGCCTTGGGCCTGGATCGGCCCGCCCATGACGCCAAACGACATCAGCGGCGCGCCGTCTTTCATCAAGAAGCCCGGAATGATGGTGTGGAAGGGGCGCTTGCGCGGGCCGACGCGGTTTGGGTGGCCTGGCGTGGTGACGAAGCCTGCACCACGGTTTTGCAAGCTGATCCCGGTGCCCGGCACCACCACGCCCGAGCCGAAACCGGCGTAATTCGACTGGATGAACGATACCATCATGCCCGAGGCATCGGCGGTACTCAGATAGACCGTGCCGCCTTTGCGGGGGCTGCCTGGGCCAAAGTCCTGGGCGCGGGCGGGATCGATCAGGCGGGCGCGCTCAGCCAGGTAGTCCGGGTCGAGCATGGCCTCGGCAGACACGTGCATGGCGGCAGGATCGGCCACATGGGCCTCGGCGTCGCGCAGCGCCAGTTTGACCGCTTCGATGACCAGATGCAGGCTTTCCGGGTCGTCGGGGCCACGCTCGCGCACGCCGGTATGGGCCAGCATGCCAAGCGCCATGCAGGCGACGATGCCCTGGCCATTGGGCGGGATCTCGTGCAGTGCCACGCCGTCGAAGCTGCCCGAGACGGTGCCACACCAGGTCGGGGCCTCCTGGCCGAGATCGTCGAGGGTGAGGGCGCCGCCGTGCTCGGCGGAGGCGGCGGCGATGCGCTCAGCCAAGGTGCCGCGGTAGAAGGCCTCGCCTTTGCTCTCGGCGATGGCGCTCAGGGTGGCGGCGACGGTGGGGCTGGCGAAACGCTCGCCCGCGCGGGGGGCCTGCCCGCCCGGCATGAAGTGTTCGGCAAAGCCCGGCTGGTCCTTGAGCACTGCCGCATCGCGCCCCCAGAGTGCGCCGATGATCGGGGTGACGAGAAAGCCTTGCTCGGCCAGATGCACCGCGGGCTCGAAGAGGGTGGCGAAGTCCAGCTTGCCGAAACGCTCCGAGAGGGCGGCCCAGGCACCCACGGCGCCGGGTACGGTGACGGTCTCCCAGCCGCGCTCGGGCATGGTGGGGCCAGCGAAGCGCTCGGGCGTCCAGCCCGCGGGCGAGTGGCCCGAGGCGTTGAGGCCGTGCAGGCTCTCACCGTCCCAGATGATGGCGAAGGCGTCCGAGCCCAGGCCATTGCCCGTTGGCTCGACCAAGGTCAGCGTGATGGCGGCTGCCAGCGCTGCATCCACCGCATTGCCGCCGCGGCGCAGCATGGAGAGCCCGGCTTCGGCGGCCAGCGGCTGGGAGGTGGCGACGACGTTGTCGGCCAAGACCGCCGAGCGGCGCGAGGCGTAGGGAGAGGCGGCAGGGAAGTCCATGGGGTATCCTTGAGAGGGGTCAGAGGCTTTCGCGCACATCGAGCACATCGCGCAGCCAGTCGCCGACGAAGTTGATCGCCAGCACCACTAGCATGATCGCCAGTCCGGGAAACACACCAAGCCACCACGCCTGACTGATAAAGCCGCGCCCTTCGGCCAGGATCAGCCCCCAGGTGGGCGTGGTCGCTTCGACGCCGAGGCCGAGGAAGGAGAGCGTCGCCTCGCCGAGAATGGCATAGGAGACCGAGACCGTCGCCTGCACGATGATCGGCGCCATGGCCGAGGGCAGGATATGGCGCCAGATGATGCGCGCGTCCGACACCCCGAGCCCGCGGGCGGCCAGCACGAACTGCTCCTGGCGCAGACTCAGCGTCATGGAGCGCGCGACCCGGGCGAAATCGTCGATGAAGGCGAGCGCGATGGCGATGATCACGTTGACCAGCCCGGCGCCGAAGACCGCGACCAAATAGACCGCGATGATGAAGTTGGGAAAGGCCCATTGCAAGTCGATGTAGCGCATGATGACCAGATCGAGCCAGCCGCCGTAATAGCCCGCGATCACGCCGAGCACGACGCCGATCACCAGTGCAATGGCCACCGTGACGATGCCGACAAAGAGCGAGATCTGGGTGCCGTGCAGGATGCGGCTGAGGAGATCGCGCCCCAGGTCGTCGGTGCCGAGGGGATGGGACCACGAGAGGCCCTGCATCATGTCGAGGCTCATCTCGTTGGGGTCGTGGGGGGCGAGCCAGGGGGCGAAGACCATAGCAAAGCCGAAGAGCGCCAGCACGATGAGCCCGGCTTGGGCCTTGCGGTCCTTGGCGAGGCTTGTACCAAGACGCGCGCGGGGGCCACGCTCAGCGGGTATGGGTGCGCTGGGAGCGATCTCAGTCATCACGAATACCCGATGCGCGGGTCGATCACGCCGTAGAGCAGATCGACGATCAGATTGGAGAAGACGAAAAACGCCGAGACCACCAGCACCGCGCCCTGGACCACCGGATAGTCGCGGTTGAGGATGCTGCCGATCAGCACCCGCCCGAGCCCTTTGATGGCGAAGACGTTCTCGACCACCACCGCCCCCGAGATGAGGAGCGCAAAGGCGATCCCCACCACCGTGATCACCGGGATCAGGGCGTTGGGCATGGCATGGCGCCAGATGACTTGGCCCGGGCTCAGGCCCTTGGCGTGGGCGGTGCGGATGTAATCGGCCTTCATCACTTCGAGGAGCGAGGAGCGGATCATGCGCGCAATGATCGCGGCAAAGGCGGTGCCGGTGGCGATGGCGGGCAGGATCAGGTGTTCGAGCCAAGGCCAAAAGCCTTCCGAGAGCGGCACATAGCCGATGGCGGGCAGCCATTGCAGATTGGCCGCAAACACGATGATCAGCAGGATGGCCAGCCAGAAGTCGGGCATGGAGAGGCCCAGAAACGCGGCCAGCGAGACGGTGTTGTCGGTCAGGCTGTTGCGTTTGGTCGCCGAGAGGATGCCGGCGGGGATGGCGATGGCGATGGCGATCACGAAGGAGAGCGCGGCCAGCGACAGCGTGCGCGGCAATGCTTCGGCGATGATGGTGGCGACGGGCTGGTTGCTGCCGTAGATCGAGGTGCCGAAGTCTCCCTGGAAGACATTACCGAACCAGTAGAAATACTGAACGATCAGCGGCTGATCGAGGCCCAGCTTGGCGCGCAGCGCGGCAGCGGCCTCCTCCGAGCCCGCATCGGCGAGCATGGCCGCGATGGGGTCTCCGGGTACCAGACGCAGCATGAAGAACACCAGCGTCGCCACGGCCCACATCACCAGGACCGAGCCGAGCAGGCGGCGAAGGAGGTAGGTGCTCATGGGCCGGGCTCCGCCTCGGTGGGGAAGGGCGAGGCGGAGCCGCCTCACCCGGGGCAAGCGTCAAGCCAGCGAGACGCGGTCGAGATCGGTGAGGCCTGGGATGCGGCTCACAGCGGGAAACAGCACGTCCTTGTGGTGGATCAGCACATCGACAGGGTGGTAGAGGAAGGCGCTCGCCACTTTGTCCGAGGTGATCTGGTTGGCTTCTTGGACCAGCGCGCGCCGGTCCTCGGGCTTGGGCGTGATCGACTGCTGTTCGATCAGCGCATCCGCTGCAGGATCGGCGAAATAGCCGAAGGGGTATTTCTCCTTGTCGCGCGTGCGCCCGTTGAACTTCGAGCCGGTCATCATCCAATCGACGATGCCGTCGTCAGGGTCGTAGTCGCCGCCCGAGCCGCCGAGGCGCAGGTCGAACTCCATCTTGAGGAAGTTGTCGATCATCACTGAGAACTCCTGCGTCGCCACGTTGACGGTGATGCCCAGTTCCTGCTTGAGGATGTTGGCGATCACCAGGCCGTCGCGCCGCTCAGAGGGGCGCACGATCAGCTCTAGCGGCGGAAAGCCCGCGCCCCCCGGATAGCCGGCCTCGGCGAGCAAGGCGCGCGCGCCCTTGCCGTCGTAGGCCTGCTCGGAGGTCTCGGCGATGCCCTCGTCATAGTAGAAGCCCATGGCCGGGTTGATGGTGCCATAGGCCGGGATGGCATAGCCGAAACGCGCCTGTTGGACATAGAGGCCGCGGTTGAGTGCCTTGGCGATGGCCAGGCGCACCTTGAAACCCTTCTCGGCCTTCAGCTCGTCCAGCGGCTTGTCGAAGCTCTCGACTTTCATCGGCGCGCGGTGGGGGTTGATCCAGACCGACTGGAAGCCCGGCGCGGGTTTGATATCGACGGTCAGGTCCGGGTTGGCCTTGAAGCGGTCGATCAGTTGGGCGGCCACCGGGTTGCCGCCGATGAACTGGATGTCGCCCGCCTCGATGGCCGCCGCCAGCGGCTCGGCGCCGTCGATGGGTTTTATAACGACCTTGTCGAGCTTGGGGCGCTCGGGATCGTAGAAGCCGTCAAAGCGCTCCATCACCACGCCCTGGCCAAGCTGATGCTCGGTGATGCGGAAGGGGCCGGTGCCGACCGGCGTCAGGCCATATTGCGCCAGCCCCATGCTCTCCAGCGCGCCGCGCGAGACGATGGTGAGCGCACGCCCCGAGGCCCGCTCGGTGGTCTTGGTGAGGAAACTCGCCTGGGGGGCCTTCAGCGTAAAACGCACCTCGAAGTCGTTGAGCTTTTCCACCGAGGCCACATTGGCCAGATTGCCCGAGTGGATCGACTGCGCCGGATCCTTGGAGCGGTTGTAGGTGAAGAGCACGTCCTCGGCGTCGAAGGCATCGCCGTTGTGGAAGCTCAGCCCTTCGCGCAGCTTGAAGGTATAGCTCAGCCCGTCCTCGGAGACCTCCCAGCCCTCGGCGATATCGGCCTCGGCGATCAGTTCGGCATTGATGTGGGTCAGCCCCGAGAGCACGTTGGAGGTGATCTGGAACTGCAACACCTGGCCCATCTGGGCCGGATCGAGCGTGACGATCTCGGCCACACCGGCCCAGCCTGCGGTCAGCGTGCCGCCGGTCTTGGCCTGGGCGATGGCCCGGCCCAAGCCCCCCGGCATCAGATGGGCCGCTGTCAGCGTGCCGGCGGCGGCCATCAAACGCAGCGTGGCGCGGCGCGAGAGGCGGGGCCCGGACAGTTCATGGCGCGAGAGCCCGAACAGCGGATCGCGCGGGTCGAAGTCGTGGGCGTCCTGCCAGTCGGCCTTGATCGGATCGTCGGTCATGGGTCGGGCCTTTCTTCGTTGTCTGTCGCGTCGCTGGGCGGTGTGCGGCGTTGGGTTGTCCGGTTTTCCTGCGCCAGGGTGTCACGGGAGCGCTGCGGGGATTTGTACGGAGACAGTCTTGCGTGGCATGGGGTCGCAGTTAATTATCATTATCAATATCGAGATTTCTACGAAAGGGAACCCCCTTGTCGCTCCACACCGTGGAAGGACGCGCGGCGATGCGCAAGGACGTCGGCGGCCTCAAAGCCGACCGTGCCTCGACCATCCTGCGCGACGAAATCCTGTTTCGCACCCGCCCCCCCGGCGCCCAACTCACCGAACAGGCCCTGGCCGCCGATCTCGGCTGCAGCCAGGGCACGGTGCGCGAGGCGCTGATGCGGCTTGCCGAAGAAGGCCTGGTCGAGCGCCGCGGCTACCGCGGCACTGTGGTCACCGAGACCACCCTCGACGAAGCCGCCGAGATGGTGCGCATCCGTCTCTCCATCGAGGCCCAGGTCGCCCGCCGCCTTGCGCGCGACGGCCTCGGCGCAGCGGCAAGCGAGATCGACGCGCTGCTCGCCGCCATGGATGCGGCGCATGACGCAGGCGATCTCAGCCGCTGCAGCGATCTCGACCGCGCCTTCCATACCCGGCTTTGCCGTGCGGCGGGTCTGCCGTTGCTCTGTCCCGTCCTGGCACGCGCGGCGCTGCACATGCACCGCTTCACGCTCGGTGGGGTCGAGGTTGCCCGCGCTTTTCGCGAAGAGGCGGGCGTGGGCCATGAACACCGCGCGCTCTTGGAGGCTGTGTGCCAGGCCACCCCAGACACGGCAGCCCATGCCATGGCCGAGCATGTGGCCACGGTGCTGCGCCGCTGGGCGCCCTCGCTCCATGGTGCTGTCGGCGAGGCGGCCTTTGCGCCGCAGCCTCGCTAAACGGATGCGCCGCTTGTCGAGTGTCCCGGCAGGGGAGCGCTCAGAGCAAAAGGGCGCTCAGGGGCCGATGTAGGCGGTCTTAACGGCGGTGTAGAAGGCGCGCGCCTCAGCGCCTTGCTCGCGCGGGCCGAGGTTGGAGGCTTTGCGCCCGCCAAAGGGCACATGGTAGTCGACCCCCGCCGTCGGCAGATTGACCATCACCATGCCCGCCTGCGCCTCGCGGCGAAAGTGGCGGGCGTGTTTGAGCGAGGTGGTGCAGATCCCTGCCGTCAGACCAAACGCGCTGGCGTTGGCGGTGGCCAGTGCCTCCTCGTAGTCGCGCACGCGGATCACCGAGGCGATGGGGCCGAACACCTCCTCGCGGTTGATGCGCATCTCGGGGTGGGTGTCGGTGATCAGCGCTGGCTGCAGGTAGTGGCCCGGGTTGGTGCGGCGCAGCGGCTCACCGCCAAAGCGCAGACTACCGCCCTCACGGCGCGCGCCCTCGATGTAGTCGATGTCCTGGCGCAGTTGCGCCTCATTGGCGACGGGACCCATGTCGGTCTCGGCATCGAGCGCATCGCCCACGCGCAAACGGCGCATCCGCTCGACCAGCGCCTCGATAAAGCGGGTGTGGATGCCCTCGGTCACGATCAGGCGCGAGGACGCCGTACAGCGCTGCCCGGTCGAGCCAAACGCGCCCTCGGCGGCGCAGTGTACGGCGGTCTCCAGATCGGCGTCGTCGAGGATGACCAGCGGGTTCTTGCCGCCCATCTCCAACTGGCAGGGCCGCAGGTGGCGCGCTGAGGCCTCAGCCACGCGCTGCCCCGTGGCTTGGGAGCCGGTGAAGCTGATCGCATCGATGCCGGGATCGTCGAGCAGGCGCTGGCCGACGCGCTGGCCCGGCCCCATGACCAGATTGAGCACGCCCTCGGGCAGCCCCGCGTTGTGGAGGATCTCGGTGAGCACCCAGGCACAGCCCGGCACCAGTTCGGCGGGCTTGAGAACCACCGTGTTGCCATAGGCCAGCGCAGGCGCCAGCTTCCAGGCCGGGATGGCGATGGGAAAATTCCAAGGGGTGATGAGCGCGACCACGCCCACCGGCTCGCGGTCGATCTCGACCTCGACACCAGGGCGCACCGAGGCGACGCGCTCGCCCGTCGCGCGCAGGCACTCACCGGCGAAATAGGCGAAGATCCGCGCGGCGCGGGTGGTCTCGGCTTTGGCCTCGGCCAGGGTCTTGCCCTCTTCGCGGGCGAGCAGGCGGGCGATCTCGTCGGTGCGGGCGAACAGCGCCTCCGAGGCGCGCCTTAGGATGTCGTGGCGGGTCTCGATCCCGGAGCGCGCCCAGTCGTGGGCAGCTTCGCGGGCTGCGGCAACGGCGCGCGTGGCCTCGGCCTCGCCGGCTTCGGCGTAGGTGTCGATCACCTCGGCGGTGTTGGAGGGGTTGACGTTGGGGCGCGCGCTCGCGGTCTCGACCCACGCGCCCCCGATCAAGAGCGGCTTCATGGCCGGGCATCCCCCGGAGCCGCCGGCAGCACCGCCGGCTCCATCGCACGCCGCCTCAGTAGCTGGACTTGCACTCGGGCACGTCGCGCGAGGGCAGCCCGATTGCCGCGAAAGTATCGGCATCGATGCCCAGCGTCTGGTTGACGTCCTGCTTCATCGAGACGACTTGGGTCACCAGATTGCCCTCCTCGTTCTCGACCACCTCGACCACGAAGTTGGTGCCGATGGCCTGACGATTACCATCCAGGGTGATCTTGCCGTTGGGCGCATCGAGTTCGAGCGCCGCCAGACAGGCGCGGTACTCGGCCTGGCCCTCACCCAGATTGCCGCCGACGCTGGCCACGCAGGTCATGGCGGCATCGGTGGCATTGTAATAGCCGGTGGCGAGCAGCGAGGGTGTCGGGAAGCGCTCTTCGGGTGGGAAGGCGGCTTGGTAGGCGCGCACGTATTCCTGCCAGCCCTTGTTGTCCCAGGTGTCGGCCTGGGGCCCAGCCGAGGGTACGCCGAGCAGTGCCTCCTTGGCGCGGCCCTTGGAGGAGAGCACGGTGCCATCGACCATGATCGAGCCGCCGATCAGATTGGCATCGCCTCCGGCCTGCTGGTACTGATTGAGGAAGTTGACCGCATCGCCGCCACCAAGGCCGAGATAGATCGCATCCACGTCCTCAGGGAGTGCTGCGATGATCGAGGCGAAATCCTTGGTGCCGAGCGGCACCCAGAAGCGGTCGGTGATCTGGCCGCCGGCCTGGCAGAACTCCAGCGCAAAGCCGAACACCTGGGTGTAGATGAACGAGTAGTCCTCGCCGACGGTGGCGACGAACTCATAGCCCTTTTCGTTGAAGACATAATCACCAAGGCCCGCCGACCACTGGGCACCGTCCATGTTGAAGCGGAAGAAGTTCTCCGCGGGCGTGACGTAGGTGGTCTCCTGGGCGCCGGACGAGCCGTTGATGAAGGTCACGCCCGGCTGGGTCTTGGCGTAATCGCGGATGGCGATGCCCTCCGAGCCCGAGAGCGGGCCGATCACGATGTCGACGCCGTCCTGCTCGACCACCTTGCGCGCAGCCCGCACGGCGCTGTCGGGGGAGGCGTCGGTCGAGGCGATGACGACCTCGATGGGACGCCCGCCCACGGTCTCGCCGTGTTTGAGCATGGCGGTGCGAAAGCCGCGAATGCCGTCCTCGCCGAGCACGGTGTAGGTGCCCTCCAGCGTGGCCAGCACACCCACCTTGAGCGGCTCGGCGGCCAGGGCAGGGCTGGCGGCAAGCAAGGCGGCGAGTGCCGTGGTGGCGCAAAGGGTTCTGGTCATGTCGGTCCTCCCTTGGACGCGGTGTGCGTTGAATGCGTCTTGACGACGTGTTTTTGGCCGCGCCTGGGGTGCAGGCACGGCAGACGGGCACAGCCTAACGCGGGGCTTTTGGGTTTGATACTGTCTTGCCGGGCAAGCGTATCGTAGCGTCTGTTTTTCGCAGCGGTTCTGGTGGCGGTTCTGGTGGCGGCTCTGGCGGCGAGACCAGCCCCCGGGCCGCGCTCAGAGGACGGCGTTTGGCAAGGCGGTAGGCTGGGGCGCTTTCGACGGGGCACCCGCTGCCTTGCGCAGGGCCGCAGCGCTCAGATCCTGCGCACCCAACTCGCACACCACCCGCCCGCGCGCAAACACCAGCGCACGGTGGCACAAGGCCGCAATCTCCGCGCCATCGTTGGAGATCAGCAGCACGCTGTGGCCCTTGGCGAGGGTGGCCTGCATGAGCGCGCGCAGCGCCGTCACATCGCTGCCTACCGGCGCCTCCTCGACGATCAGCACCTGTCGGCCCGCGCAAAGCCGGCGTCCTAGATCCTGCCAGTGGGGATGGGCGGCGGACGACAGGGGTTGGGCTGCGCTGCAGTCGGGGGTAGGGCGGGCTCTGGGCGAGCGCACCGCACCGCTGTGGCCGAGGGCGCTGGCCAGTGAGCGTCCGATGGCGGCGTGGCCTGCGCCGGGCAAGCCGGTCAGGCCGAGTATCTCGCCGCGGCGTAAGACGAAATCGACCGGCCCCGTGCCCTCAGCTTGCAGGCCGTGTACCCCAAGCAGCGCTGCTCCTGGCGTGGATGCTGAGATGGTATCGCTCTCGACGGCCATCGAGTAGCCTTTCGCAATCTTTAACGGCCCTGACGACCGTTCATTGCGTGACGATTGTCACAAGTCAAGCGAAAGGGCCGTGGGTTTTCACCGCATACCCACCTGCGTTGCGCTTTGGCAACCGAGACCGCACGTCTCACTCAATGGTGATTGGCTCAGCTGCAGCGCCCTCAGCTGCAGCGCCCTCAGCTGCAGCGCCCTCAGCCCCAGCGCCCTCAGCCGCGGTCTACTCGGCGTGGTTCACTCGGTAGTGGCTTACTCGGCGGCGGTGCGCTCGGCCTTTTCGGCAGCGTCGGCGGCTTCGAGGGCCTCGGCCTTTTTCTCGACCTGCTCGACGATGTGCTCGATCATCTCGTCATTGGACAACGCGTGGGACTTGTTGCCCGCCAGATAGACCATGCCGCGCCCATTGCCCCCGCCCGTAAAGCCCACATCGGTCATCAGCGCCTC
>JBCDHK010000092.1:0-11396 GCA_038750185.1 Pseudomonadota bacterium | reverse complement strand
TGGGCAAGACGCAGACAAAGCCGCGCGCGCACCGTGCCAGAGGCATGGGTGGCCGGATCGGCCAGGATCTCAAACGCCAAGGTCTGGAGCGCGTCCCCCGCCAGGACGGCGGTGGTCTCGGAGAAGGCCCGATGCACTGTCGGGCGGCCGCGGCGCAGATCGTCGTCGTCCATGCAGGGCAAATCGTCATGGATCAGTGAATAGGCGTGCAGACACTCAAAAGCCGCCGCCACCCGCGCCGCCGCCTCCAAAGGTGCGCCAAACATCAAGGCCGTCTCTAGGCAGAGAAAGGCGCGTAGGCGCTTGCCGCCGCCGAGCACGCCATAGCGCATCGCCTCGCGCAGTTCGCGCTCGCCCGCACTGGTCGCCGGATCGGGCTGGGGCAGCAGGTGCTCCAGCATGGCTTCGGTGCGCGCGACATGGGCTGCCAGCGCCGCGGTGAAGGCAGTCGGCGTGGCAGATGGTGCCGCCGCGTGGGCCTCGGTCATTCCCCCAGTCATCGCCCGATCATTCCGTGATGTCGTCGTCGAAGATGTTGGGCAGCGCGCCGTCGTCGTCCTCACCGCGCAGCAGCGCATCGCGGCGTTGGAGATAGACGGTGCGCAGGCTGACGTAGCTGTCGTCGCTGTCGTAGAGCAATTGGTCGATCAGATCGAAATTGGCCGCGCGCTGCTCGATCACATCGGTGGCTTGGAGGGCAGGCGAGAACACCGTGAGCGCCGTCGAATCGACCAGCGGGTTGATGTAGGTCAGCGGTGAGAGCGCCAGATCGCCAAGCCGCCCAACCGCATCGCGCACCGTCGAGGGTCCGAATAGCGGCAGCACCAGATAAGCCCCAGCATCGACGCCGTATTTGCCAAGCGTAATGCCAAGATCGGTGTTTTCCTTGGGCAGGCCAAACTCGGTCGCCGGATCGAGCAGCCCGCCAGCCCCCACGACCGTGTTGACGCTAAAGCGCCCGAGTGCCGTCAGCGCCGGGTCGATCTCGCCCTGCAGGGTATAGTTGATGAAGTCGTTGACCGTATCGAGATGGTTGATCACGTTGACGATGAAGTGACGCAATAGCGTCGGCATGACGAAGTCGTAGGCTTGCGAGGCCGGGCGCAGCACGCCAGAATCGAGCGCGACGTTGACGTCATGAATGGCGCGGTTGGTACTCTCGTAGGGGTCACGCTCGGCAAAGCTTGCCCCCGGGCCGCCGGTATCGGCACAAGCGCCAAGCGCCAGCGGCAAGACCAGCGCCAGCCTGATCGGCAAGGCGGGGCGTTTGGGAGAGGGCGGCTCGTTCTGGGCCGGTCGCTTGGTGGTCCGGGGTCCGGTCATGCTGGGCTCCGCGCAGTCGTCTAGCTTGCCCTGTCAGGCAAGGGCCTGCGGGTGGAGGCAGGTTAAACGCTTGCCAGGCCGCTCTCAAGCGCCGCACGCGCGGTTTGAAAAAAGGTGATCGGGATGACCGAGCGCGATACCGCGAAGCCACACCGCGACAGTGCGTTTCACCCCGTTGCACGCTGGATCGAGATGGCGGCTGCCCATCCACGCGCTGTCTTGGCGGGGGTGGGGCTGCTTTTGGCGTTGTCGGTCCTAGCGGCGTTTTCGCTGGGCATCGATACCGACACGCGGCGCATGCTCTCACCCGACCTGCCGTTTCAAGAGCGCGCACAGGCGCTCAACGAGGCTTTCCCCGACACGAAGAACACCGTCGTCGTCGCCGTGCGGGGCCCTGCGGATGCGGCCGATCTGGCGGTGTCGCGGCTGGTCGAGGCGCTCGATGGGGCGCCTGGGGTGGCCGAGGTGTTTGCGCCCTCGGTCGATCCGTATTTTCTGCGCAATGGCTTGCTGTATCTGGACACTGCGACGCTGGAGCGCCAACTGACCCGGCTGTCCAAATCGGCCAATCTGATGGCAGCCCTGCGCGCTGAGCCCACACTGGCAGGCTTTCTGAGCGCCCTCGACGAAGCCCGCCGTCTGGCGGAGCGCTCTGGGGAAACCGCAGCCCTCGATCCGCTCTATGCCGAGGCGGTGACCACCATCGGGGCGCTTGTGCGCGGCCAGGAACATGCTTTTGCCTGGACTGGCGCGCTGGCAGGCGAGGCCGGCAGCCCCGTGCTGCGCCCGATCACGATCCAGCCCGCCCTCGATTTCACCGCGCTCAACCCCGCCCGTCAGACCATGCGCACGGTCGATGCCGCCATCGCCGCCCTCGATCCGGCCATCAGCGCACCTGTCGAGATCGGTGTGACCGGCGATCCGGTGCTGCGCGCCGAGGAGTTGCGCAGCGTAGCCGATCGGATCGGGCTCTCGCTTGGTCTGTCGCTGGCGCTGGTTGCGCTGGTGCTTTGGCTCGCCCTTGGCACACTGGCGCGCGCGGGGCTGGCCTTTGCCGCGCTTGTTATCACGCTGGTGCTGACCACGGGGGCTGCGGCGCTCACGGTTGGTACGCTCAATCTGGTCTCGGTGGCGTTCGTGGTGCTGATGACCGGGCTTGGCATCGACTTTGCTATCCATCTGATGGCCCATCTCGATGAGGACGCCCGCCGCTTGCCACCCAAGGAGGCGCTTGGTGCAACGGGCAGGACACTCGGCCCGGCGCTCGCCCTAACCGCCGCCTCGACGGCGGCGGCCTTTCTGGCCTTTGCCGCCACCGATTTCATCGGCATGGCCCAGCTTGGACTGATCGGCGCCCTCGGCGTGCTGATCGCCTTTGGCGTGGCGATTACGCTGATCCCCGCAGCGACGGCGCTGGCGCCTGGTTTGGCAGAGGGCAGGGGGGCTGTGCTGCCCATGCTGCCTAAGGCGCACGCGCGCTGGCTTCCTGGGGTTGCGGCGGCGCTGGGGCTCGTCGCGGCGGTTCTGGCCACCGGGGCGCGTTTCGACGCCGATCCCATGGGGCTGCGCAACCCCGATGCGCGGTCGGTCCAGGTTTACGGCTGGCTGCTGGCCGATGCTCAGACGGCCCCGCTCACCCTGGCCGTCCTAACCGACGATGCTGATGAGGCCGAGACACTGGCACGCCGTCTTGAGGCGCTGGCCGAGGTGCGCCGTGCCACCTGGCTCGACCGCTTAGTGCCCAAGGATCAAGACGCCAAGCTTCTACTGGTCGATCTGGCCTGGCCGTCGCTCGATTTCGCGGTCAATGGCGATCCGGTTGCATTGTCCGAGGCGAGCCCCCAGGCAACGCCGAATAGTCTCGCCGCAGCGCTTGGCACCGAGACCCCCGGCCCAGCAGGCGCGCTGGCCCGTGCGCTGACCGAGTTCGCGGCCCTGCGCGAGACAGACGCCGACACCCGCCTCGAAGCGGCTCTCTTTCGCCACTTCCCCGCACTGATTGAGCGCCTCAGCGCCCAGCTCGACGTTGCCTCCGTCACCGTCGCCGATCTGCCAGAGCCACTGGTGGCCCGCTACCGCGCCGGCGATCTGTTGCGTGTCGAGGTCGTGCCGGCGAACGACATCGCCGCGCCAGAAGCCCGTGCCGCCTTTGTCGCCGCAGTAGCCGCTGTCGTGCCCGAAGCAGGCGGCCCCCCGGCCCAGATCGAAGGCGCCGCCCAGACCGTGGCGCGCGCCATGGTCGAGGCCGGTCTCATCGCGCTCGCCCTTTGCGCGGCACTGGCTTGGCTGAGCCTGCGCCGATTGGCATTGGTGGCCGCGATCTTAGTGCCGGTGGCGCTGGCGGGCGCCGTCACCATGGCGGCGACTGTGTTGCTCGACATGCCGTTCAACTATGCCAATGTCATCGTACTGCCGCTGCTGATCGGCATCGGTGTCGATTCGGGGATCCACTTGGCCCTGCGCACCGAGCGCGCCAGTGACGTCTTTGCCACTTCGACCCCACGCGCGGTATTCTGGAGTGCGCTTACCACCATCGGCGCCTTCGCCACGCTGGCCCTCTCCGAGCACCGCGGCACGGCGAGCATGGGGGCGATGCTGGCCATTGCGCTCACCGCCGCTGTCGTCATGACCTTTGCGCTGACGCCTGCACTCGTGCGTCTTGGCACAAGGCGCCCTCGTTTGTGAGCGGCGGAGCGAGCGCGCCCGTGCGATAAAGCTTCACATCCTTCGAGCGGAGACCCGATCCATGCGCCCAATCCTACTGCTTTGCCTTGGCCTGTTCCTCGCCAGCCCAGCCAACGCCACCGAGCCCGAACCCGCCCGCGCCACGGCAGAGCGTCTGGTCGAAGAGACCTACGCCGCCTTGACCGCCTCCACCCCCGATGACGCGCGCCTCAAGGCGGCCATCGAGGCGGCCTTTGCCTTCGACATCTGGGAGCAGTTTCTCCTTGGCGAGCGCGCAGCCGCGCTGAGCCCGGCCCAGCAGGAGCGCTTTCGCGCGCTGTTGCCCGGGTTTCTGGCCGATCTCTACAAGACCCAGTTCGGCCAGGGTTTGGCCGGGCGCCCCGAAATCCGCGACGTCCGCGCGGCGCGGCGCGATCAGTTGGTACGCGCTGCAATCCCGCGCGAGGGCGCCGATCCGCTGCCCGTCGACTGGCGCGTGCGGGCCTTCGGCGAGGCCCACAAGGTGATCGACGTCATGGTGGGCGGGGTGAGTTTTCTCGTGCTCAAGCGCGAGGAATTCGCCGCCATCCTAAAGCGCGAGGGCGGCGACGGACTGCTGGCCCACATGGAGGCCAACAGCTTGTAGCGCTCACTCCCGCGGGAGGAGCCGCAGGCCAAGCTCGCGAAGCTGCTCGTTGCTGGGCTCGGAGGGCGCGCCCATCATCAAGTCCTCGGCGCGCTGGTTCATGGGGAACATGATAACCTCGCGGATGTTTTGCGCATCCGCCAGCAGCATGACGATGCGGTCGATGCCCGGCGCAATGCCGCCGTGGGGGGGCGCGCCAAAGCGGAAGGCATCGATCATGCCGCCGAAGTTGGCATCGACGAAATCGCGCCCGTGGCCCACGATCTCGAACGCCTTGTACATGATCTCGGGCTTATGGTTTCGGATCGCGCCAGAGGACAGCTCCACGCCGTTGCACACGATATCGTACTGATAGCCGGTGATGGCCAGCGGATCGGCGTTGTCCAGCGCCTCCAGCCCGCCTTGGGGCATGGAGAAGGGGTTGTGCGAGAAGTCGAGCGTGCCGGTCTCCTCGTCGCGCTCGTACATCGGGAAATCGACGATCCAGCAGAAGTCGAAGCGGTCCTTGGCGGTGAGCCCCAGTTCCTCACCGATGACATTGCGCGCGCGCCCGGCCACATCAAGGAAGCTCGACGGGCGACCACCGAGGAAGAAGGCTGCGTCACCGGCCTTGAGGCCAAGCTGCTGGCGCAGCGCCTCGGTGCGCTCGGGGCCGATGTTTTTGGCGAGCGGGCCGGAGCCTGCCACCGCACCGCCCTCCTCGCGCCAGAAGATATAGCCCATGCCGGGCAGCCCCTCGCGCTGTGCCCAGGAGTTCATCCGGTCGCAAAACGCGCGCGAGCCGCCGGTGGGGGCAGGAATGGCGCGGATCTCCGTGCCGTCGTCCTCCAGGATCTTGGCGAAGATCTTGAAACCGGAGCCGGCGAAATGTTCCGAGACCACCTGCATCTCGATGGGGTTGCGCAGGTCAGGCTTGTCGGAGCCGTACTTAAGCATCGCCTCGGCATAGGGGATACGCGGGAACGACGGCGTCACCGGGCGCCCGCCGCCGAACTCCTCGAACACCCCGCGCATCACCGGCTCGATGGCCTGGAAGACGTCTTCTTGGGTGACGAACGACATCTCGATGTCGAGCTGGTAGAACTCACCGGGTGAGCGATCGGCGCGCGGGTCTTCGTCGCGAAAACAGGGTGCGATCTGGAAGTAGCGGTCAAAGCCCGCCACCATGATGAGTTGCTTGAACTGCTGCGGCGCCTGGGGCAGCGCATAGAACTTGCCCGGATGCAGCCGCGAGGGCACCAGAAAATCGCGCGCGCCCTCGGGTGAGGAGGCGGTCAGGATCGGGGTCTGGTACTCCATGAAGCCCTGCTCGGTCATGCGCGTGCGCAGGCTGGAGATCACTTTGGAGCGCAGCACGATATTGGCATGCAGGGCTTCGCGGCGCAGATCGAGGAAGCGGTATTTGAGGCGCGTCTCCTCCGGGTAATCGAGATCGCCGAAGACGGGCAGGGGGAGTTCTTCGGCAGCGCCCAAGACCTCCAGATCGCGCACATAGACCTCGATCTCGCCCGTGGCCAGCTTGGCATTGACCAGTGACGCCTCGCGCGCCTTCACCGAGCCGTCGATGCGGATACACCACTCCGAGCGCACCCCCTCCATGGCGGCAAAGGCCGGGCTGTCGGGATCGGCGATCACCTGGGTGATGCCGTAGTGGTCACGCAGGTCGATGAACAGCACGCCGCCGTGGTCGCGCACGCGGTGGACCCAGCCCGCCAGGCGCACCGTGGCGCCCACGTCCGTGGCGCGGAGTTGGTCGCAGGTGTGGGTGCGGTAGGCGTGCATCGGGCTCTCCTCTGGGCTGACGGCCCGATAGACTGGCTGGGCGCGCGGGTGTCAAGCCTCCGGCGCGCGATGTTGGGGCCGGGGAGGGCGTTCGTGGTTGGAGACAAAGCGAAACCGGCGTTTCCAGGCGGGCAGGGGGCTGTGGCCCAGAAACTCGTCCGGTGGGGCCTTGATATTGGCGTAGTAGCGCAGCCGGATCGCCTCGGGCGCCTCACGCAGCAGAAAATGACCGTAAAGATCAAACTCGGAGAGCGCGACGCCGTGGTGGGCGTGCACGTCGAGCACCGCCTGCGTCCAGGGCTTGGCGTGGCGGGCCTCGATACACTGGCGCAGCCGCTTGAGGTGATGCGCGCGCATCAGCGCCGTGTGGGCGATGAAGGAGAGATGGCGCCCTGGCGCCGGCCCGATCAGCGCTTGGGTTGTAGCGGTGTAGGGAATGGCGGTGCGGTCGCCGCGGTAGAGGATGAGGCGCCCGCTCTCATCGAGAAACCGGGTCGGGCGCAGCGGATAGGTGTCGGCGTCGATCACCAGTACGTCTTCGGCGGTGTCTTCGGCGGCGATCTCTGGAGCGAGCAGTTTGAGAAACTGCTGGCGTGCCCAGCCATCGAGATGGTCGCTCGCCGCACCCAGATGGGCCCGCAGCGGCACGCATTCATCGAGAAACTCGGCATCGAGGCGATGGGCCAAGGCGCGCAGGCCCGCGTCTTCTGGCGCGACGATCAGAAAGCGTGTGACCGGATGGGCAAGGCGCGCGCGGATCGCGGGCACCGAAACCGCAGCCCGCGCGGCATCCTTGGGAGCGAGCGGCATCAGCACCGTCAGCGCCACATCCGAGGGCGGATCATCGCGCACAAAGCGCGAGAGCACCCGCTGCCCCCAGTGCCGCGCCAGCTTACGCCGCGCCACCGCTAGCATCGGCCCAGCCCGCAGCCCTAGCGCCAGGCGTGGACGATGTGGCGATCGCGCTCGCGCACCCCGCCTTGGGCGGCCAGCTCCGCTTCATCGACGGGGATCCCGGGGTTGCGCGTGATCTCGATGCGGGAGAAGCCCAGTTCGGTCAGCATGGAGCGCAAACACGCCGTGTTGGGCGCGAAGAAGTTGGTCGGGTCGTAGTTTAACGAGTTGCCCTCGAAATGGCGCAGTACCGGTTGATCGAAGGTGTTGCACGCGGTCACGGTCTCGATCACCAGCGTCTCGCGCGCCATGGCGGCGGCGCGTTTGAGCCCGCCGTAGGGGTCTTCCAGATGGTAGAGCACGCCGAGAAACAGTACCACATCGAAGGTGCCCTCGACGTTGGGGTCGAGATCGACAAGGTCGACGTCCTTGGAGCGAGCCTTGGAGGCAAACGCGGCATGGGCAAAGTCGTAGCCGGCTTTGGTGCCCCACTCCGGCCCAGACCAACAGTGATGATCGACCGAGAGGATCGGGCCGGCGCCACGCTTTTCGGCCTCGAACGTGAAGAAACCGTCCCAAGCGCCTATGTCAAGGAGGCTTTTGCCCTCCAGCGGAATCGAGAGGATCACCTCCGCCTCCCGCATCAGCGCATCATGGGCGCGCATGCCATCGGTGATGCGTCCATCGGGCAACTGGATGCAGTGAAACCAGTTGATGGCCTTGATGCCGGTCTGCTCGCCATTGATGGCGGTAAAGACGGCCATCACGTGCGCGCGCAGGGCAGGATCGACCTGGGAGCGGAACTCATTCGAGTGGACAAAACTCAGCACCACCCGTCCGCGCTGCATGCCGTGTTTGACGGCATTGAGAAAACTCGCCAAGCCCTCAGGATCAGGCTCGCGCCCAAGGATCAAGCGATAGCACGCCGCAATCTCAGCCTCGCTGGTCTGGCCGGTGGACGGCCCCGAAAACAGCGTCTCCAGCGTGATGCTCTCAGTGGGCGCAGCGGGGTTTGAGACATCAGAGGCCGCTTGAGGCTGGTGGGTGTCGGTCATGGTTTTCTCTCGCACAATCGCCCGGCATGACGGCGAGCGTCGACCGGGGCTGGCTCCTGAGCGTTCTATGACAGCGATGGTCGAGATTTGCCAGAGGGCACGCTGGCGTGAGAGCCGCGCACCCGCTAGAGCCTGAGGAGCTAGAGCCCAGCATCTAAAGGCCTGGGATCTCAAACACGCGCAAGCCCACCAACAGCAAAGCCACCCCGATGGGCAAGGGCACATAGCGCACCGCCGTACTGCGCCGGGTGCCAACGATCTCGGGATGACCAGCACTGACCCGCACGCGCACGCGCTTGCCGGAGGGGTTTTGCATCAAGCGCAACTCGGATTGGAACTGGCGGCGCTGGCCATCGGCATCGACAAAGCGCACCAGCGGCAGATGGGAGGTGCCAGGCCCTGGCGCAGAGCCCACGATCACGCCGTCGGTCTCAAATCGGAGGCGGCGTGCGAGGGCGCCACCGCCCACCCAAAGCACCGAGATCAGGATGAGGACCGCGCCCACCGCACTCATCAGCGCATCGAGGGGCGCCATGGCAATGCCATAGTTGGCCAACAGGCCCTCGACACGCCATAGCACGCCCTCGAAACCGTCGGGGGGCTGGGCTTCGGGCAGTTGCGGCGCTGGAATAAAGCGCCCGCCCACGCCTTCGTTTTGCATAAGCCCCTCCTTACCGCTCTAGCCGATGGCGCCGTGATAGAAAAACCGTCCAAGCCCGAGCGTGAACACCAGTTGGCCGGCCAATCCGTGCAGCACACAGACCAGCATGAACGAGCCGGTGCGCACATAGACCCAGCCGAACATCGCGCCGATGACAACGGTCGAGGCGATGGTGATCGGGTTCATGTAGAACAGATGGCCAAGCCCGAAGACCAGCGCGTTGACCGCAATGGGGGCGGTCTCCCCAGGAAATAGGCGGCCGTAGCGGCGAAAGAACAGTGGGCGGTAGATCAACTCCTGCGGCGCGGCCGAGAGCAGCGGATAGAGCACCATGATCATCAGCCACAACTCGGGCCGATAAAGCGGGATCGCCAGGAATTGGCCTGGGACCAGCACCAGCACCAACGCCGTGCAGAGCACCGCCACGGCCATTGTAAAGCCCAGGATCAGCCGCCACTGGCCAAGCACCGGCCCCTTGGTCAATTCGGCAAAGCTAAACCCCGGGGTCAGCGCCAAGAGCAGAGCCGCCACACCGCCAAGCGCGAGCACGACCGGAAACAGCGGATAGAGCCCAAAGCTCGCCGCCATCACCACCGGCACACCGACGAATAGGCCGAGAAACTCAGCCCAAAGGCGGGTGCGAGAGACGGCAGGGGCGGCCATGGCGGGGGTCTCACTCATGCCCTGCCATATGCACGCCCGCCCCCCACGATCAAGATGCGAGGGGCAAGACGCGAGGGGCCATCCGTTTTCCAAAGGCGAGAGCGGGCCTGCCTCAGCCTTGCTCGCGCGCCGGGGTGATCACCATCTCGACGCGGCGGTTGACGCGCCGGCCCTCTGACGTGGCGTTGGTGGCGATGGGGCGGGTCTCGCCCTCACCATAGGCGGCGATGCGGGCCGAGCGCACGCCGCGCGCCGAGATAAAATCGGCGACCGAGAAGGCGCGGCGCTCGGAGAGGTCTTGGTTGTAGGCGACCGAGCCGGTGTCGTCGGTGTGGCCGATGATGTCGATGTAGCTCTGGGGATACTGGCGCAGCGTGCCTGCAACCTGGCTCAGGGTACGGGTGAAGCCCGGATTGATCTGGGCTGAGTCGGTATCGAAGGTGATGTTGGAGGGCAGGGTGACGGTCAGGCGTTCGCCCTCAGCGCGAATATCGGCGCCCGAGCCCGCCAGATCGCGTGCAAGTGCCTCGCGTTGACGGTCCATGTAGGCGCCGGCTGCCGTGCCTGCGATCAGGCCGATGCCAGCGCCGACGATGGCATTGCGCCGGTCATTGCCCCCCACCAGCGTGCCCAAGGCCGCTCCCGCCGCCGCACCGCCCAGGGCGCCTACGGCGGTATTGCTGGTGGTTTGACAAGCACCGAGCGCAAGCGCACAGGCCGTAGCGATCAACAGCTTATGGGTCATTGGGTGTTATCCTTATTGGAGGGCTTGGGATTAGAGGGTTTGGGGGTCGGTCCAGAAGGTCTGCTGAGGGCAATGGCTTGGTTAGGGGCGCCTGTGCAGCGTGTCCAAGGCCCGCTCGCAGTGCATACGTATCACGTGGCCAACCCCGTCGCACAGAGAGGGGGGCCAGAGAAGAGCCAAGACGCCGTCGTAAGCAGAGCCGCGCTTGTTGCCAAGGCACGCAAAGAACAGACCCAGAGCGATTGCACCCACCCGCCCCAGCGACTATGACGGCAACAATGCTGGTAATTACCGATACAGACACGCTTGCTGCAACGTGCCGTGCCTTCGCCCATGCTCCCTATGTCACCATCGACACGGAGTTCCTGCGCGAGCGTACCTATTATGCACAGCTTTGTCTGGTGCAAATCGCGCGCCCCGAAGGCGTTGACGATGGTGCGCCGACGGCGGCAATCGTCGATCCACTGGCCGAGGGCATCGATCTCAGCCCGCTGTTCGAGCTGCTTCAGCGCGATGTGCTCAAGGTGTTTCATGCCGCGCGCCAGGACGTCGAGATCTTCCACCATCTGACCGGGCACATCCCTGCGCCCTTGTTCGACACCCAAGTCGCGGCCATGGTCTGCGGCTATGGCGATCAGGTCGGCTATGAGACATTGGTGCGCCGCATCGCCAAGGCCGAGGTGGACAAATCCTCGCGCTTTACCGATTGGTCGCGCAGGCCGCTCTCGAAAAAGCAGCTCACCTATGCGCTGGCCGACGTCACCCATCTGCGCCAGGTTTATGAGGCCCTCTCGGAGCGGCTACACTCTTCGGGGCGTGCAGCTTGGGTCTCTGAGGAAATGGCGGTTCTCACCAGCCCCGGCACCTACGAGACCGATCCCGACGAAGTTTGGCGCCGGGTCAAGGCGCGCTCGCAAAGCCCGCGGTTTCTGGCGCTAGTGCGTTCGCTCGCGCGCTGGCGCG
>JBCDHK010000091.1:0-11428 GCA_038750185.1 Pseudomonadota bacterium | reverse complement strand
TTCGTCACGGGTCAACTGCCATTGGCGGGCCACATTTTCGGCCGTGTTGCCCATGTGATAGCCGTTGAAGGCGTCCCAAAGACCGTCGCGGATCATGGTGTCGATGAATTTGACGTCGCCCATCTTGGTGCCAGTGCGCATCATGGCGGCATGGTTGGAGAGCGACATGCTCTCCTGCCCCCCCGCCACCACGATCCCGGCATCGCCAAGTGCCACATGCTGTGCGCCGAGCGCCACCGCGCGCAACCCCGAGCCGCACACCTGATTGATGCCCCAGGCAGCCGCTTCGATGGGCAGACCGGCCTTGATGTGCGCTTGGCGGGCAGGGTTTTGGCCCTGGGCTGCAGTCAGAACCTGTCCGAGAATGGTCTCATTGACCTCAGCGGCCTCGACCCCGGCACGCTCAAGCGCCGCCTTAATCGCAACCGCGCCCAGATCATGCGCGGGCACCGTGCTCAAGGCACCGCCGAAGCTACCCACGGGGGTGCGTGCCGCGGATGCGATGACGATATCGCTCATTCCGTCTCCTCCTGGTTCTTGGACGTAAACATCCAGCGTGTCTTAGCATCGCCGCCTCGGGCGCGCCTAGCTCGACACGGTGTCGCGGCAAGGCGGATCCAACGATAAAATTAGATGTTATTGCATATTTATATCGACCTGGGAGAGCATTCTGCCGATAACGAACACCGTGGTTGCACAATCGGTTCGGGAGTGCGAGGCTAAACCCCAGGTGAGGGATAGACGCCGAAGGGAGAACTCCCGTGGTCCAGAAGAGCAGATCGGCCGGTGATCCGATCGTCATCAAGAAATACGCCAACCGCAGGCTCTACAATACCGCCAAGAGCAGCTACGTCACCCTGGACGATCTAAGCCGCATGGTGCGCGCGGGGGACGACTTTAAGGTGTTCTACGCCAAGACCGGTGATGAGATCACCCGTTCCGTCTTGACCCAGATCATCTTTGAGGAAGAGGCCAAGGGCCACAACATGCTGCCGACCAAGTTCCTGCGGCAGCTGATCCGCCTCTACGGTGACGCACTGCAAGGTGTGGTGCCGGGATACCTCGATGCGGCCATGGAGGCCTTCGCGCGCAACCAAGAGCGCATGCGCGAGACCTTTGGTTCCAACCAGGCCATGCAAACCTTCGAGGCGATGACGCGCTCCAACATGGAGTTGTTCGAGCAGACCATGCGCATGTTTGGGCCTTTCGCCGGAGCCCGCGGCATGGCGCGCCCGGCAGATGCCCAGGACGGCGAGAACGAGGCAGCACCAGCGCCCAGCAACCAGGATCTCGACGCGCTGCAACAACAACTTCACGCCATGCAAGAGCAGTTGGAGCGGCTCTCGCAGGGTCAGCCTCCAGTGGCCGAGATCACGCGCCAGCCGAGCGCCGAGGTCCAAGAGGTGGCTGCGGTGCGCGCGGCCTCAGCCAAGGGCGCCGAATAAAGAATAAAGGCGGCGCCCGCAGCACCGATGGGCGCCAAAGTAGAGCCGTGTAGGGAGTTCACTCGCGCCCGAGCACCCTATCGACCAGCCAAACTCCCCAGCCCGTGGCGTGAAACTCGGCGGTGATGCGTTCGCGGTCATAGGTGGTGGCGATCCACTCGGCCAAGCCCACTTGGCCTTGTGTCTCGCGCTCATAAGCGTCGAAGAATGCGTCCAGCACACCAGTCTTGCCCTGGCGAATATGGCCAAAGCGCAACGCCAACTGCCGGCGCGCCTCGGCCACCGGGCGCCCCTCCGCGATCACCAGATAGAGCGCGGCCATGAAGCCGGCCCGGTCCGCCCCCGATTTGCAATGAAACAGCACCGGATACTCCAGCCGCTCAAACAACGCCGAGGCGGCCAGCAACTCTTCGCGCGTGGGCAGCGAGCGCGAGCGCAGCACGAAATTGTGGTAGTTGAGCCCCGCGATCTCGCACGCCTCGACCTCCAGCGGCAGCGAGCCAAACGCCTGCCCCCCGCGTAGTGAGACTACCGTGCGCCCGCCCGCGCGCGCAAAAGCACGCAACTGATGCGGCGCCGGCTGTGCCGCGCGCCAAGCTCGTTCGCCAACACGGTGGCGGTTGAGGTAGAGCAGGCGAAAGATGCCGTGGTCGACGGCGATCATGCTGATCCAGGCGCGCAGCCGGTCCCAGCGCGAGGCCAGCGGCGCACGCCAGCGCGCCAGTCGCTCACGCCGGCGGCGCTGGAAGGGGCTGTTGGGGTCGTGGTCCTTGCTCACGAAGGCGCGCTTAGCAGAGCCGCAAAACCCGAACAAGCGCCCGCAAAGCCTCATCCCGGCGCCAGCGCCTCGCGCTTTAGGGCGCGTAGGACGCCGACATAAGCCACTGAGAGCACCAAACACCACACTGCCATCGCTGGGGTCTGCTCGGCCAGATCGAACCCCGCATCGATCAGCGCGCCGCTCAAGCCAGGGCCGATGGCCGTGGAGAACACCATGGCCGTCGTCGCCATGGCGCGCAGCGAGCCCAGGTGGCGCGTGCCGTAGAGCTCGGGCCAAAGCGCGCCCCAAAGCGCGTGCGCGGTGCCCTGGGCCACGCCCATCAGCGCCAGTCCCAGATACCAAACGCCCACATCGCTTCCCGCGCCGATCAGCGCCACCGCCAGCCCGAGCGGTAGCGCAAACACCGGCAGCAACTGCCTCGCCCCGACCCGGTCGACGATCCAGCCGCCGCTCAGACTGGCCGTCACCGCCAGCCCGGCATAGACCGGATAGCCAAGCGCCATCGCCGTCAGATCCCAGTCCTTGATCGAGGCGAGATGCACTTGCTGGAAAAACAACACCGTGCCGATGAACGAGGGCGTCAGCACCCCGGGCAGCAGCGCCCAAAACCCCCAGTGGCCGAGCACCGCACGCCGGTTCCAGTGGCGCGCGCCGAGCCCTGGGGCCTCTTCGAGTTGCGCCGCGCCGCGCGGCTGGCGGCGCTGGGAGAGCGACCAAGCGAGAAACGGCGCCAGCACCAGCGCCACCACGCCTGCGGCGACCATCCACGTCTCGCGCCAGCCGATCCAGAGGGCAAGCCCCACCGCAAGGCTCGGCAGCAGCGCCTCCCCAGCCGAAAACCCGAGCGAGGCGATGGCGATGGCACGCCCGCGATGGGTGCGAAACCAGCGCCCCATGGCCGTGATGGCGATGTGGCTCATCATGCCTTGGCCGCAAAAGCGCAATCCGAACACCAGGAGGCCGAGCAGCCAGACGTTGGTCTCGGCCAGCCCCATGCCAAGCAGACAAGCGGCATAAAGCGCTGCAATGCAGAGCACGAGGCGGTCAAGGCGCAGGGTGTCGGTGAGCGCGCCCGCGCCAAACAGCACCGCAGCCGAGGCCAGGGTGGCGGCGGTGTAGAGCGTGCCCCATTCGCCGTGGGTGAGGCCGTAGGCTGCGCGGATGTCGCCGGCGAACAGCGCGATGAAGAAGGTCTGGCCGAAGGAAGACGCGAAGCTGAGGGCAAAGCCTGCTCCGAGCCAGCGTGCGTTGGTGCGATAGAAGCCTGCCATGGCGCGAGGCATAGGCCAGGGCAGGGCGGGGCGCCAGGGCGATCTGTGCCCACGACCCAAGCCAGGGCTCCAAGTGGGGGCGGCAGTTTGGCTCCCCTTGGAGATCCGCTCTTGGCCGGTGCGCTCGCGCGGTCTCTGGTCGCTCAGTCGAACGAGCGCTGGTCGTCGATCACCTTGCCGTCGTTGGGTAGGGTGGCTGGAGCCACGATCTCGACCTCGGCGCGCAGTTTGAGCACGTCGCGCAGGCTGTCGCTGAGGGCCCGGGGCAGGTTCTCTGGCGCGCCCTCGGCCTCGACGGCGAGGACCATGGCGTCTTGCTCGTCGGTGCGGGTGATGGTGAGGCGGGCTTTGGCGGCGTCGGGGTGGCGGGCGAGGACGGCGGCGATCTGCTCGGGGCGCACGAACATGCCGCGCACCTTGGCGGTTTGATCGGCGCGGCCCATCCAGCCCTTGATGCGCTGTCCGGTGCGCCCGCAAGGCGAGGCGCCGGCTAAGATCGCCGACAGATCACCCGTGGCAAAGCGCACCAGCGGGTAGTCGGGATTGAGCGCGCTGACCAGCACTTCGCCGACATCGCCCTCGGGGACGGGATCGCCCGTGCCGGGGCGCACGATCTCGACGATCACGCCCTCGTCGATGGTCATGCCGGGGTTGGGCGCGCCATCGGGGCCCCCAGTCCCGCCTCTAGTCTCGTAGGCGATCAGCCCGACATCGGCCGTGCCGTAGCATTGCAGACAGGCGATGCCCCGATCGGCGTAGGTCTGGCGAAGCGAGGGAAACAGCGGCCCGCCCGAGACCAGCGCTCTGTCGAAGGTGAGGCTCAGGCCGAGTTCGTCGGCTTTTTCCAGCATGAGGCGCAAAAAGTCCGGCGTGCCCACATAAGCGCGCGCGCCCAGATCGGCCGCCGCGCGCACTTGCGCTTCCGTGTTGCCGACCCCGCCCGCGATCACCGAGGCGCCGAGCGCGCGCGCCCCGCTCTCCAGCATGTGCCCCGCCGGCGTCAGATGGTAGGCGAAGGCGTTGTGCACCACCATCCCCGCCCGAATGCCCGCCGCATAGAGCGCGCGCCCAAAGCGCCACCAGTCGGGAGTGTCCATGCCCGGCTCGTAGATCGGGCCTGGGCTTTGGAAGATATGGGCAAAGCTCGCCGCCTCGCGTGTGGTCAGTCCGCCAAAGGGGGGATCCTGGCGCTGGCGCTCGGTCAGATCGGCCTTGCGCAGCACCGGCAGGCGGGCGAGCGCCGCCCGGTCGGTCAGCGCCTCCACATCGAGCGTGCCGAGATGGGCAGCAAGGCCGGGCGCCGTCTCGAAGGCATCGCGAAGCTGCGCGCGCAGTGCCTTGAAGAGCGCCGCCTCGCGTGCCTCTGGGGCACGGGTCTCGTGTTCGTCGAAATAGTCCATCCGCCGCGCGCTCCCTTATGTTTTTGCTGGGCGCGTTTCAGCACATCGGTGCTCGGGCTGCCAGAGCCCATTTGCATGGCGCTGGACCCAGGCCGCCTGCGACGCTAAAGCACACCGGAAAAAGGGAGGAGAGACCATGGCCGAGAAGATCATCGACGGCAAAGCCTTCGCCGCCAAGGTGCGCGCCCAAGTCGGCGAGCATGTCGCGCGCCTCAAAGCCGAGCACGATCTGGTGCCGGGGCTGGCGGTGGTGCTGGTGGGCGAGAACCCGGCCAGCCAGGTCTATGTGCGCAACAAGGGTAAGCAGACCGTCGAGGCGGGTATGAACTCCTATGAGACCCGCTTTGAGGCCAGCGTCTCCCAGGCCGAGCTGCTGGGTGAGGTCGAGCGTCTCAACGCCGATCCTCGGGTGCATGGCATTCTGGTGCAGCTGCCGCTGCCCGATCACATCGATGCGGATGCGGTGATCAATGCGATTGCACCGGCCAAGGATGTGGATGGCTTTCACATCTCCAACGTCGGTCTGCTTGGCACGGGGCAAAAGGCGATGGTGCCTTGTACGCCGCTCGGCTCGCTGATGCTGCTGCGCGACCGCCTCGGCACGCTCTCGGGGCTCTCGGCGGTGGTGATCGGGCGCTCCAACATCGTCGGCAAGCCGATGTTCAACCTGCTCCTGCGTGACAGTGCGACGGTCACAGTGGCCCACTCGCGCACCGCCGATCTGCCCGCGCTTTGCCGCCAGGCCGATATCGTGGTGGCGGCGGTGGGGCGGGCGCATTTCGTCAAGGGCGATTGGATCAAGCCGGGCGCGACGGTGATCGACGTCGGCATCAATCGCATCGACGCGCCCGAAAAGGGCGAGGGCAAGACCCGCATCGTCGGCGACTGCGACTTTGACGCCTGCGAGAAGGTCGCCGGGGCGATCACGCCGGTGCCGGGGGGCGTGGGGCCGATGACCATCGCGTGCCTGCTCGCCAACACGCTGACCGCCTGCTGCCGCGCCCATGGACTTACCGAACCTGAGGGTCTAACCGCCTGAAAACGCACCTCTGGGCCAAAGTCCCCTTGATGCGCGCGCTGGCCTCGGCAACAGTGGCGTCATGACCGAGATGTTGCGCATCGAAATCTGGGGGCGGCTGTTGCAGGTGTCTGAGACCCTGCGCGCTGGTCTCGAAGGCGATCTCAAGGCGGCGGGGCTGCCTCCGCTCGATTGGTATGCCACGCTGCTGGCGCTGGCGCGCGCGGGGCCGTCGCGCCCGTTCGAGTTACGCCGCCAAGTGACGTTGCCCCAGTACACCCTCTCGCGCCTGATCGACCGGCTGGAGCGCGCAGGCCACGTCTCGCGCGCGCCTTGTCCCGAGGATGGGCGCGGCCAGATCGTCAGCGCCACCGATCAGGGGTTGGAGTTGCTCGATGAGATGTGGCCGGTCTACCGCGCGGCCATCATCGCGCGGATCTCGGGTGAGCTGAGCGAGGACGAGATCGCCACCTTGGCCAGTCTTCTGGAAAAGCTGGTGCCGGGCGAGGTGCAGCTAATCCCTTGAGGGCGCGACTGCGCTGGGAGCGAACGGGCCGTTAGCGCTCTCTAGCGGCGGCGCGCCTGCAGTATGCCGATCCCGACCAGCGCACTCAGCAACAACACCGCCCCCGTCGGCAGCGGCACCGGCTGGACCACATCGGTCAGCTTGAGCCCGACGTTGAGGTTGGAGCCGCTCGGCAGTTGTCCGGGCTCGAAGTCGAAGATCAGTTGCCCCGTCAGCACCCACTGTGCGGCCCAGTCGAAATCCGAGACCACCAGATATTGCTCGTCGGTGCCCGTGGCGGTGCTGCGGCTGTTGGAGAACACGCTGCCGATGGCGCTGGTCAGGCCGGTGTCGAGGTTGGTGAGGCTGAGGCCGTTGAGGGCGACGCTGGTCTCCAGGCCGTCGCGCGCGGCGGTGCGGATGTAGAGGCTTTTCGCGTCGGTGACGCGGATCAGCCCCGCGGGATCGCTGCCGCCGTTGGCCGCGGCTTCGTCGTCGAGATCGAAGGCCGAGCTGACGGTGGACGCGGTGATCGTGTCGGTGAGCGAGAGCGTCAGCCCGTCGCCGCCGTCATGGGCGAAGCTGAGATCATAGGCGCGCTCGGCCACCCAGGGGACGTTCTGGCCGTCCTTGGCGCGAAAGCCTACGCCGTTGGGCTGCAGCGGCACGTTGATCAGCAGTTCGTCCTGGGCATTGCCCGCCCCATCGCCCGAGCGGATCTCGCCCACAGCCGCCTCGCAGTCCTGGGAGGTGCCGCCTGGGGTTTTGTTGTTGCACTCCTGCTGAAAGCGCAGATCGCCGGTAAAGCTGTCGACGGTGACGGCGGCGGCGGCTGGGGCAAGCACCGCAACGGCTGCGGCAAGCGAAAGCAAGCGATACATCGAGTGTCGGTTCCATGATCGGTGTGGGGTGTGTGGGATACTCGCGCTATGGTTGAGTGTTACGCGTGCGCTTCGGTACCCCAAGATCGTGACGAAATCCAGGCAGTATTGAGATATTCTCTCTTGGATTACCCAGCGTTTCCCCGGGGTGTATGGCGGCTATTATAGTTTATAAATATACTTAAGATTGTGTTTCCGGCACGATCTGCGCGCGCTCCAGTGCCAGCACAACACGCCGCAAGGCGAAGGTGCTCAGGCGTCGGCGCCGAGGTAGAGTTCGCGCACGAGCGCCGAGGCGCGTACTTCTTCGGCACTGCCCTGGAAGACGATCCGCCCCTCCGCCAGTACGCTGATGCGGTCGGCCAAGGCAAAAACGGCATCCATGTCGTGCTCGATCAACAGCATGGGGCAGCGGCGTTTAAGCGTGCGCAGGAGGGCCGTGAGCGGCGCCACTCCGCCCGCGCCGAGGCCTGCCATGGGCTCATCCAGCAGCAGACACCGCGGCTCCAGCGCAAAGGCCATGGCCAACTCTAGCTGGCGGCGCTCGCCGTGGGAGAGGGCTGCCGCCACGACATGGGCGCGCCGGGCGAGGTCAAAGCGCTCCAACTCGGCCATGGCCGGGCCTTCGAGACGGGCGTCAAAGGCAGCGGGGCGCAGGAAACGATAGGATGAACCGAGCCGGGCCTGCACCGCCAGGCGCACATTGGCCAGCGCGGTGAAATCCAGGGCCACGGTCGAGACTTGGAACGTGCGGCCCAGGCCACGGCGCGCGCGCGCGGCCACCGAGAGCGGCGTGATCTCCTGGCCATCGAGGTGAATGGTGCCGACGTCTTGGCGCAGTTGTCCGGCGATCAGGGCGATCAGGGTGGATTTGCCCGCTCCGTTGGGGCCGATCAGGGCATGGATCTCGCCCGCGCGCAGATCGAGGCTGACGGCATCGCTCGCCTTCAGCGCGCCGAAGGATTTGGTCAGTCCTGCGACTGAGAGCACCGCCTCAGCCATGGCGCGGGCCTGCGATCAGGCCGATGAGGCCGCCGCGCTGGAAGAGCACCACACCGAGCAGGACCAGGCCAAGCCCCAGTTGCCAGTGTTCGGTGAGCCCGCCCAGCAGTGTCTCCAACAGCACAAAGGCCACCGCGCCAGCCACGGGGCCGATCAGGCGCGCCACACCGCCGAGCAGCACGAAGACGATGATCTCACCCGAAGTATGCCAGCCCAGCATGGTGGGGCTGACGAACCCGTTCAGCTCGGCATAGAGCGCGCCGGCCAGCCCGGTGATGGCGCCAGACAGCACGAAGGCGGTCAGGCGGATCGGGAAGGGCTCGATGCCGAGGGTGGCCAGACGCGTCTCGGAGGCGCGCGCGCATTGGAGGGCCTGTCCAAAGCGCGAGGCGATGGTGAGCGCCGAGAGCGCCAGCGCCAGCACCAAGGCGGCGAAGCAGAGCGCAAAGAAGTGCAGTGGGTCGTAGGTGTCGAGGCCCGGGAATGCGTTGCGCACATAGATCGGCAGGCCGTCTTCGCCGCCGTAGGCTGGCCAGGAGAGCGCGAAATAGTAGAGCATCTGGGCGAAAGCCAGCGTGATCATGATGAAATAGACGCCCGAGGTGCGCAGTGAAATCGCGCCGATGGCGAGTGCGGCCAAGGCGGCCACGCCAAGGCTCACCGCCCAGAGGGTGGGGAGATGGGTGGTGGCCTCGATGTGGATCGGCCAGGTTAACAGTGGCGTGCCCGCCAGCGCGGCATCGGCGGAGATCCCGACGACATAACCGCCCAGCCCAAAGAAGGCGGCATGGCCAAGGCTCACCATCCCGCCATAGCCGAGCGCGAGATTGAGCCCGACCCCAGCCAGCGCCAGGATGGCGGCGCGTGAGGCGAGATTGACGTACCAGGTCTCGCCAAGCGCGGACGCCGCGAGCGGCCAGGCGGCCAGCGCCACGAGCACGGCAAGGCTCACCAAAGCATCGCGTGAGAGGAGGCGCGGGCGCGGGGGCGGCAGGGTGAGGGCGTCAGCCATGGGCGGGGAACAGTCCCTTGGGGCGCAGGGCGAGCACGAGCGCCATCACCAGATAGATCAGCATCGAGGCCAGCGCCGCGCCGATGGCCGTGGCCTCGGCGGGCGGGTAGAGCAGCGCAAAGGCCGCGGGCAGAAAGGCACGCCCGGCGGTATCGACCACACCCACTAAGAGTGCGCCCACCAGCGCGCCGCGGATCGAGCCGATGCCCCCGATCACGATCACGACGAAGGCGAGGATCAATACCGGCTCGCCCATGCCGACCTCGACCGATTGCAACGCCCCGATCAGCGCACCGCCGAGCCCGGCCAGTCCGGCGCCAAGCGCAAACACCGCCGTGTAGAGCGCGCCGATGTCGACACCGAGGGCCGCGATCATCTCGCGGTCGGACTGTCCGGCGCGGATGGCCATGCCAAGGCGCGTCAGCGCGATCAAGGCCCAGAGGCCGAGCGCCACCGCCAGCCCCACGCCGATGATGGCCAGGCGATAGAGCGGGTAGGCGACGTCTCCGGGCAGCATCAGGTGTCCCGAGAGCGCCTCGGGGATTTCGAGCCAGAGCGGGCGTCCGCCAGAGAGCATGCGCGCGCCCTCGGAAAAGATCAGGATCAGTGCGAAGGTGGCGAGCACTTGGTCGAGGTGGTCGCGCGCATAGAGGCGGCGCATGACGCCGATCTCGACCAGCGCGCCCACCGCCGCCGCCGCCGCGACCCCGGCGCCGAGCCCCCACCAAAAGCTGCCTGTAGCTGCAGCGGCAAAGGCGCAGGCGAAAGCGCCCGTCATATAGAGCACCCCGTGGGCCAGATTGATCAGCCCCATGACACCGAAGACTAGCGTCAGCCCCGAGGCCATCAGAAACAGCGTCAAGCCGAATTGCAGGCCGTTGAGCGCCTGTTCGATCAGAAACCCGGTCATGGCGCGTCCAGGATCGCTTTGGCCGCCGCGACCAGGGCTGCGTTGCCGGCTGGGGTGCCGTCGGGCAGATGGGTGATGTCCTCAAGGCCCACACGGGTGTCGAGGCCTAGACGGGCCGCCTCGGCGATACAGGCCCAGGCCGAGCGGCCCTCGCCATGCAGCAGGCGGGGCAGGGCCAGCGGGGCCAGGGTGTCGAGCACGGCATGGGCCTCGGCGAGCGCGGTCTCGGGGGCGGTGTCGGGCATCTCGATCAACAGGCGGCAGCAGTAGCCTGGGTCGATCTCGGTTAAGAAGCGTTTGGCGTCGGCCACGCACCAGATGCCGGCCTCGACGGCCACGCCCAGGCGGGCGAAAAGCGCGATGACTTCGGGGGAATCCACCTCGCCGAGATTGACCGAGGCGTAATCGGGCAGTGCGCCGGGGTGGGCGCCCCAAGCGGTGATCTCGGCGTGGCGGGCGCGCCCTACAGGCGCGATCCAGGCGCCCGAGCCCACGCCCACGTCCATGCCAGGCACTGCGGCACGCACCGCCTCAAGCGCGGCGACGACGGGCGCGGGGGCGAGCGTTTCGCCGCCGTCGCCATCACGTGGGTGCAGGTGCAACTCCTCGGCCCCCGCCGCGCGCACGGCCTTGGCCTCGGCTGCCAGAGCCGCCGGCGTCTCGGGCACGGGCAGGCCAGGCGCGGCGCGGCGCCCGCCGTTCAGACAGGCCTGGAGCACCCCCGCCTCAGAAGCTGCACTGAGCGGCGAAGTCGTCGGCGCGCTCTTCGATGGCCACACCGAGCAGCCGGTTGGTCGGCTTGCCCGCACCCGCCACCACTTCGCGCACGTAGATGGTCTGGACGGGGTGGTGGTTGGTGTTGAAGCGGAAATCGCCGCGGGTCGAGGCGAAATCGGCCGCCTTGAGCGCGGCGCGAAAGGCGTCCTTGTCGTCGGGGCTGGCCTTGGCGAGCGCCGAGAGGATCAGCCGTGCCGTGTCGTAGCCTTGCGAGGCGTAGAGCGTGGGCGTGCGCCCATACTCAGTACGAAACGCCTCGACGAAGGCGCGGTTGGCCTCGACTTCCAGATCATAGGCCCACTGCGAGGTGTTCTTGACGCCAAGCGCCGCATCGCCGACCGCGCCCAGGATGATCTCGTCGAAACTGAAGGCGGGGCCGTAGACCGGGGTCTCGATGCCCGAGGCCGCGTACTGCTTCATGAAGGC
>JBCDHK010000090.1:0-11461 GCA_038750185.1 Pseudomonadota bacterium | reverse complement strand
GTCGGGTGTTGGCGGGCCCGGTAGCGTCACAACCGCATCGATCCGGGCTTTTGCCAGACCGCGCAGGGTATCGATCAGGCAGCGCTCGGCACCGAACAGCGTTTTGCCCGCGGCATGGCGACAGACCACTCGTCCTGGTCTGTGGCCATGCCGCGGGCAAAACGCTGTTCGGTGCCGAGCGCTGCCTGATCGATACCCTGCGCGGTCTGGCAAAAGCCCGGATCGATGCGGTTGTGACGCTACCGGGCCCGCCAACACCCGACTATTTGGCAGCGCTTCGCCCCTTTGCCCTTGAGATCGCCGTCTTCGAATACGGCTGGTGGCGCCCCGAGGCCCTGCCCGATCACACCGCCGTCACGCGCTTTGTCGAGCTGGCCGTCGAACACCAAGCCAAGGCGATCTATGCCAACACCGCCATGCTGCGCGCACCGCTCTTGGCGGCCGAGCGCCTGGGACTGCCAGGTGTGGTCCATGCACACGAGATCCTGAGCGCCGATGCCGCCCTAGCCGCCCACATCGCCCCCGATCCCGAGACCGCCGTCGCGCGTGTTTTGGAGTTGGCCAGCCACGTCATCGCCAACTCGCGAGCAACAGCGGCGGTGTTTGCCGGGCCCAAGCCGGTCTATCGCGTGCCCAATACGGCGGCGTTCGACAGTCTGGACCTGGATCACCGCCCCTCGGATAGCCCCGGGGATCCCACGGTGCGCATCGCGTTGATCAGTTCCAACATCGCCAAAAAGGGCCTGTCCGATTTCACCACCATTGCCGAGCGTCTCTCTGAGACATGCCCCAATGCGCGGTGTGTTCTGATCGGGCCGCGCAGCGATCTGACCGAGGGGCTACAGGCGCTCCAAGCCGAGGGCGCTGTGGCCGAGACGCTGGTCTTTGCCGGCTACCGCGAGACCCCGGCCCAGGCCATGGCCGAGGCCGACATCGTGGTCAATCTGTCTCATTTTGCCGAGAGTTTCGGGCGCACGGTCCTGGAGGCAATGGTGGCGCGCCGCCCAGTCGTTGCGTATGCCCACGGCGCGCTGCCCGAGCTTGTCACCGACGGCGAGACCGGGTTTCTCGTGCCCTATCGCGATGTCGAGGCAGCAGCGGCGCGGCTGGAGCAGCTTTGTGTCGATCCTGCCCTACGCCAGCGTTTGGGGGAGGCTGGCCGGCGCCATGCGCTGGAGCGCCATGCACCAGCCGTCCACGATGCGGCCCTGGAGGAGGCGTTTCAGCACGTTCTGGATACGCCGCCCTCACCTAAACCAGTCGTCCTCGCGGCGTCGGGGCTGGCCAAGGCGCGCCCAGCCGATGCCCGGCTGCGTCTTGGTTTTGTCGTGCGCCAATACCCGATGCCCGGGCTGAGCCGTCTCGATGGCGATCTGGCCGCTTTGGTGGCACGCGGCCACGATGTGCGCGTGTTTTGCCGCCTCGCCCCCCTGCCCGACACCCCTGTGCCAGCGGGGGTGACTTGGGAGGCGGTCAATGGCCCGGATGCCTTGGCGCTAGCCCTGAAACGCAGCCGGCGCGAGATCGTGCATGGGGTCTTCGGTGCCCGCGCCACCGGGGCCATGGCGGCCCGTGGAGCGCGCCGTGCCGGGCTCGATTACACGCTGGAGATCGCCGAGACAGAGGTGCTCGCGCCCGATCCAGAGGCCGATCCGGCGCTGAGTACACTAGTCGATCACCCGCGGTGTCTTGGTGTGTTTGCCGATACGCCTAGCGTGCGGGCGGAGTTGGTGGCGCTCGGTGTGGCTGAGACGCGGATCGTAGTCAATCCGGGCGGGTTCGAGCACGGCTTCTTGGCGAGCCCCACGCAGCCTGGCAGTGCTTTGCGTCGGATCACGGCCTTTGCGCTGCGTGTTCAAAACAGTCTCATACAAGCCCTGGACAAGGCGGCAGCCGCTGCTGGTATGATCTTGCACGTGCATCGACCTCCCTCCGATGCCGCCGTGCTGGCCGAGATCCTTACCAAGACCGATGTCCTCATCTGCCTGCCGCGCCCCGGCGGGCGCACTCCCGCTGCTGCCGATCCGATCGCACTTCAGGCGATGGCCGCTGGCGTCACCGTGGTCGATACCGCAGAGGCGACCCCCATCGCCGACGGCATCGACGGCCTCAAGGCAAAGCCCACACCGCGAGGTTTCTCAGCCGCCCTGGCCCGCCTTGGTGCCCTGCCCCGCGGCCACCTCGACGCCCTGGCCGAGGCCGCTCGTGCCACCGCCCAGCGCCACGACCGTGCCCGTGCGCTGGATGTTATGCTCCGTGTCTGGCGACGGCGCGCGTTGGAAATCGCCATTGCCGGACCCGCCAAAACAGCCCTAGCCACCGCCACGAAACTGGAGCGCACCGCCAGCCTACCACTGCACATCGCGCTGGGTGTGGCCGATCCCGCGCCCGAGGACGTGCTGGCCCTGAGCCGCGCCCATGCCGAACGGCCCAACCTCAGCATCGCGCTCAGCCGCGCCACCGCCGATCCGATGGCGCAGGCTCAAGCCCTAGCGCAGGCCCACCCGCGCCTCACCCTGCCCGCCAGTAACGGCCTGCTTGCACCACCAGGATGGGACCGCGCGGCTCTGGAGGACCCCCAATCGGCACTATTGCCTCTAAACCGCAGTCGCGACGCGGTGTTGCGCGGCAGTCTGCGCCGTGCCGCCTTGGCCGATCCAGTGCCTCAATCCGAACAGGCCTTTGCCAAGCGCGTCCTGATGGGAACCGGGGCTGCCTGCCCGCTTTGCGGCTTTGCCGGGGCGCGTTTTGCGGACGACGGCACCTGTCCCAATTGCGGCGCGACACCAGCCGAGCGCACGCTGGCGCAAGTTCTGGTGGGCCTCACCGGACGCCGCCGCGCCTATGGCTCGGGGATCGGCCCGGCGATACGCCCTCTCTGGGAGGAACGCTTTGGCGGTCTCTGCCTCGATCCTGAGGCCTGGCTTGCCGATCCGGCTCAGGCCATGGCGGCGGGGCGGGCTGGGCTGGCCGTCCTTTGTACGCACATCACCAGCGATCCGCGCGCCGAGGTGGTCATAGCCGAGGCCGCACACCGCCTGACCCCGGATGCGACGCTGATCTTACGTGTCGAGGATGCGCCAACGGCGGCGCGGATGCAGGCCCTGGCAGCCGCCCAGGGTTTTGGCCGGATCGAGCCCCATCGCGCCACGTCCGAGGCCATCGGCGGCGACTGGCGTTTGCTGCTGCTGTGCCAGCGCCGCGCCCCCGCACCACCGAACGTGCGCACTAAGGACACCACGGCGCGCCTAGTTATCCATGCCGGCTGGGCCAAGACCGCCACCACGGCGATCCAGGCAGCGCTTGGCGCCAATGCCCCCTCGCTGGCCAAACGCGGTGTCCGCCTCACCGATGCCGAGGGCGCGCTGATGCCGCCGGGGGAGGCGCCTGGCGCGGCGCTGCCCATGATCGAGGCGCTGCGCACAGGCGAGCCATTGCGCGAGGGCGCATTGGGGGAGCGTCTGCTGAGAGCCGCCGCCCCTCTCAAAGCCGAAGAGACGCTGGTACTCTCGGCCGAAAACCTGAGCGAGCCCGAGTGCGCCGATCTGTTGTCGGGGCTTGACCGCGCGGCGCGGCTCAGCGTGGTGTTTTTCCTGCGCCCCCACCACGCGTGGTTGCCCTCGGCCTGGAAGCAATGGGCGATGAAAGAGGGCGCGACGCTGGAGGAATTTGTCGCCACCAGCATCGCCACCGCCTATCCAGGCTATCGCCGCAGCCTCGATGCCTATGCCGGTGTGCTGCCCGAGGCGCGGCTCATCGTGCGCCTCATGCATCCGGCGGCCATGGCCGATCCAGTGGCGGCCTTTGCCGAGGCAGCGCAGATCGGCACCCTCGACGCGCGCCCCAGCCTCACCAATCCCAGCATGGACGCAGCCCTCATAGAGGCCATGGCGCGCCATCCCGAACTGTTCGCCGATCGCCACGACAACCGCCTCTTCCGCGCGCTCGAACGCCGCCTGCCGCCCGAGTATCTGCGCCTGAACGCACCGCTCCTCGATGCCGATCTCGCGCAGCGGATCGAGGCTGGCTACCGCGCCGAGATGCAGGACATCCTGGCGCGCTATTGCAGCGAGGACGGCGATCTTGCCACGCTCTACCGCCGCGTCTGCCACGCTGCGCCCGAGGAGACCGCCCCCTTTGAGCCCAGCGCCAGCCTGCGCCGTGCCCTCGCCATCTTGGCTGATCACGCCGCCGACGACAGCGCGCTCGATAGTGCCGTGGCCGCTCTCTTCGCCAGTCTGTTGGCGGGCAGCTAAAGGCTTGCGCATCCGCTTTTGCGGCGGTATCGTTTGGTCAATGTCAACAACGGAAAGGAGGTGGTCCCATGTCGAGTGAGATCTTTGGGCGAGTGCAACAGGATGCGCAGGCTAAGGTGGCGAAGGAGCAGCCTCTTTCCCATTATTGATCTGCGGGGGCCGGGCCCGTCCCGGCAATCGCCCGAAATTTCACGGAAGGGCCGCCGCTGTGCGGCCCTTTTGCGTTGCGAGAGAACATGTCCGACACCGCCACCCTGCCCCGCCCCACCGTCAAGCTGCGCCCCGGTAAGGCGCGCCGTCTCGCCAGTGGCCACCCTTGGGTCTACACGGATGAGATCGCCATGGACCGGCGCACCAAGGCGCTCGCGCCCGGCACGCTGGTCCGTCTTGTCGAGGGCGAGCGCTCTTTGGGGCTGGCGGCCTTCAACCCCGCAAGCGTGATCGCCGCGCGCCTGCTCGATCCCAACCCCGAGGCGCAGGTCGATAGCGCGTGGTTCGGCACGCGCCTGACGCGCGCCCAAGCGCTGCGCACGCGCCTCTACGACACCCCCTACTATCGCCTCGTCCATGCCGAAGGCGACGCCCTGCCCGGCGTGGTGATCGACCGCTTTGGCGATACTCTGGTTCTCCAGCCCAATGCCGCCTGGGCCGACGTCCGCTTGGAGGCGCTGATCGAGGCCGCCCTGGCGAGTACCGGATGCACCGCGGTCGTGGTCAATGCCACCGGGCGCACGCGCCACCTCGAAGGGCTCGACACGCATCTGAGCGTGGTGCGGGGCAGCGTCGAGGCGCCCATCGCAGTGACGATGAACGGGGCGCGCTATCTGGCCGATCTGCTCGGCGGGCAGAAGACCGGCCTGTTCTATGACCAGCGCCCCAACCACGCCTTTGCGGCGGGGCTTGCTGAGGGCGCACGTGTGCTCGATGTCTTTGCCCATGTCGGCGGGTTTTCGCTGGCGGCCTTGGCGGCGGGAGCAACTTCGGCGCTGGCCGTCGATTCGAGTGCGCCTGCCCTGGCCTTGGCCCGCGAGGGAGCAGCGCTTAATGGGGTCGACGACCGTCTGAGCACCCGCCGCGGCGATGCTTTCGAGACGATGGCAGCCCTGTCCGAGGCGAACGAGCGCTTCGATCTGGTGGTCTGCGATCCCCCCGCTTTTGCGCCCAACAAGACAGCCCTAGAACGGGGCCTGCGCGCCTACGAGAAGACCGCCCGCCTTGGTGCGCGCCTCACGGCGCCGGGGGGATATCTGGTGGTGTGCTCGTGCTCGCATGCGGCCTCGCCCGAGGCGTTTCACCGCGCCTCTGTCGCTGGGATCGCGCGGGCTGGGCGCACCGGGCAGTTGCTCCATTCCGGGCGCGCTGGCCCCGACCACCCCCAGCACCCGGCGCTGCCCGAGACTGGTTATCTCAAGGCCTTGTTCTTTCGCCTCGACGGCTAAGCCATGGCGCACGAGACGGTTTTTCTCGACGCCTGCGTCCTCTATCCGCCGTTGGTGCGCACACTGGCGCTCAAAGCCGCGAATGCCGGGCTTTACCGTCCGCTGTGGTCGGCGCGGGTGCTCGACGAGTGGCGCCTGGCGCTGGCGCGCAAAGAGACGCCGGAGGCAGTGCTCCAGGCAGAGGCGGCGATTGCTGGGATGGGTGCGGCCTTTCCCAACGCGCTGGCGCCCTCCGATCCCGGGCTTGAGGCAACGCTCAGCCTGCCCGATCCAGCCGATGCCCATGTTTTGGCCGCAGCCGCTGGCGGCGGCGCGACGATATTGCTGACATTCAATCTCCGCGATTTCCCGCCCCGCACAGCAGCAGCGCACGGCCTGGGCGTGCGCCACCCGGACGGCTTTTTCTGGGAGCTGTTCAGCCACCACCCAGAGACAATGGACGCCGTCTTGGCGAGTGCCTTACCGGACGAGGAGGCCGACGGGCGCCGACGGGCGCTAAAACGGGCCAAGCTCTCGCGCTTTGCCAAGGCGGTGATGGCCTCCCAGTAACCAAGCACATTAAGCAGACGAGAATGCCGGATGATGCCGTCATAAGGCGCTTGGCGATGGGCGAATTCCTGGTCAGTCGGTGTTTTCACCTTCCTTGAAATCGCTTTAGGCGCGCCGGCGCGCCACAAGCCCCAGCACGCCGAGACCGCCAAGCAGCAACGGCAAGGCCGGCGGCAGCGGGATCACGGCGCTGGCGCGGCTGACGGTGAGGGAGGACAACTGGATCAGATCGCCGCCCTCCACGGCGCCAGGATCAGCCGTCACGACCAGCGTATCACCCAGGGCGACAAACAACCCACCGAGGCCAAGCGGCCCAGTGCCGCTGATGTCGGCCAGTGTCGTCGAGCCGCTGGCGCTGGTGAAGGTCAGATCCTCGTCGCCACCGATAGACGAATTCGAGATGATAAAGCCGACAGTGGCGGAATCGAGGGTGACAGCCGCATCGAAGGTGATCTCAAAGCGGTCGACGAGCTGGCCAAAGCCGACACCTGTGTTCGGTGGCGGGATCGGAATGCCGACCCCCAGTGCGTCCAGCACGATGAGACCGTCAGCGTCGCGCACTGTTTCGAACGAGACGCCGCGAAAGGTGACGTTGTCGAAGGTCGCCGTGATCCCGTCGTCAGCGACACTGAAACTCGGCGTGGTGGTTAAAGGGCCCGTCGTCAGATCGAAGGTGGCAGCGGGGACAGCGGCGGGCAGGGTGGCAAGCAGGGCGGCAAAAGCGATACGTCTCATGGTGATCCCTCATGGCTGGGCCGGAGAGAGTATAGCCACGTCGTCCCCGACCGCACCCATGTCGTCGCAGCCGCACCCTTTGGCGCGCTGGGCCAATCGACGCAGCCGCAGCCCACCTCAGCCGAGCTGGGACAACACCTTGGGGATCGCCTTCTTCACCTTGAAGAACCCTGCCGTGGCGTGGGGCCAGGTTAGGCTGTCCCAGTCGCGACGCACCTCTGCCAGGCGGATGCCCGCTTGTTTGAGGGCGGGGGCGGCGCGCAGCAGGTAGTCCTGGGTCGGCCCGACCGGGATAAAGGGCGTGATGATCTGCTTGGCACCAGCGCGCTCGGCCCATTCGATCAGGCGCTCGGGACGGTCGGCGACGATCTCCTTGGCCTCGGGCGCGCCGTGCTCGCTGGCGCGGGCTGCGGCATCGGCTAGGGCGCCGGTGTCGAAGTCGTGGACATAAGGCGCCACCTCGCGCGGCGAGCGCAGGTGGCTCACGCGCAGCGTCGCAACGCCTGCGAGATCATTGAAGGGGACAGCAAAATCCTCGACGCGGCAGTCGTCCTCATGGATCAGCAATGCCGAGGGCACCCCGGATTGGATTCCAGAGGGCGTGCGCGGCGGGCTGGAAGGGGGCACCTCGGCGGCCTCTTCCAGCGGCACGATGTTGGCGTTCAAGTCGCGCGGAGCGGGGCGAAAGCGCCCGCCGGTGAATTTCTCGATGTTCCAGGCCTGGGCCTCATAGGCCTTGCCCTTGGTGTGCAAGCCCGCCACCCAGCGCCAGCCGAGCGTGTTGGAGGCCGGATCGCCGTCGATCAGGTGGCGCAGGAAGAAGTCCGCGCCGATGCGCCAGGGCAGGCCGAGCGTGAACACCCAGATCGAGGCAAACCACATCCGCGCGTGGTTGTGCAGATAACCGGTCTCGACCAGTTCTTCGGCCCAGGCGTCGAAGCATTCGATACCGGTGGCGCCGTCCTCAGCTTGGCGGACACGCTTGGCCAGCCCCTTATCGCCCCCAAGGCCAGCCAGATCGCGCTCCAACCCGGTGCGGTATTGCGTCCAGACCGAGGGGCGGTTCTCCAGCCAGCCTTTGAAGTAGGTGCGCCAGAACACTTCGTGGATGAACTTCTCGGCTGCGTTCTTATCGTGGGAAGCCAGCGCCAAATCGACCAACTCGCGCTCAGTGACGAGGCGGCGGCGCACGTAAGGAGACAACTGCGAGACGCCGTCGTGGCGACCGGGGCCTTGATCGTAGTTGCGCCGGTTGGTGTAGCGGCTGCCCATCGAAGGTTGAAATGCCTTGGCGCGGGTCAGGCCTGCGGCGCGGCTCGGGGTCCAGGCGGCGGGGTGGGCGGCGATGTCCATGGGCGTCCTCTCGTTACCAAAAGCGCGTGCCGGGCGGGCCTTTGAACGGCCCCGTGACGCGTGAGGTGATCCAGCCGCCGTAGAAATCGCCTTCTTGGGCCCTGACGCGCTCGTCACCGACCCAGGCCTCGTCAAGGCGTGAAGCATAGAACGACAGGTGGTTGGCGATGGCGGTAAAATCGGGGGTGGGGTCGGGATAGGACCAGGCGGCGCGGGGGGCGCTGCGCGCGCCCACCACCAGATCCCAATACTGCGCGCGGCCTTTGAACTCGCACCACGTCGCGCCTTGGACGGCCTGGAGCACCTCGGCCACGTCCTCAGGCGGAAAGGCATAGACCGGGGGGTGGCTGGTCTCCAGGATGCGGTAGCCGCGGGTGGTCTCGGCCACGGTCTGGCCGGCAAAGACGGCGCGCAGGCGCTCAGGCACCGGCTCCAGGCGCGGCGGGCGCGGATAATCCCAGACCGACTCGGTGGGTGGGGCAGCGCTCACGAGCGCGCCCTCTCGGAGCGACGGCGCGTGCTGCGTGGCAGGGGGAGCCAGTAGGGGACGCGCGCGCGATAGGCCTCAAAGCGTGCGCCGAACATTCTCTCGAAACGGCGCTCTTTAAGGAGCGGGCCGAGCAGGCAATAGAGCGTCAGCACCGTGGCCAGCATCAACTGGTCCGGCGTCCAAACCGGCACCGTCCAGAGCGTGAGGGCAAACGAGACGTAGATCGGCTGGCGCACCAGGCGAAAGAGGCCGCCCGTTGGCATGTCCGGAAAGAGCGGCTTGACGCCGCGCAGGAGCGAAGACCAACCGAGCAGGCCCGATTGCACCTCGGCGCCGGCGTCGAAGCTGGCCTTGAGCAAGAGCAGCCACGACAGCCCATAGAGCGCCGTCAGCCCCCAGAACGCCGCGCCCTCGGCCTGCCACCAGATCGTGCCGGTGGGCGTCCAGAGCGTGAATAACAGCAGCAATTGCAGCGAGGCGATAATGGCGTAGGTGGTGGTGGCCAGCGTCTTGCCGTGGCCATCAGGGGCGAGGCGGGCCAGGATTTTCATGCCAGGGCCGGTGAGAAAAAACGAGTGCGCCAGAGGGAACTGCAGCACAAGCAGCAGATTGACCCCCCAGGCATAGGGATAGGGCACGCCGCCGAAGGTGCGGCTCATGCCGAAATACATCATCACGATCATCGCGCCGACGGCGGCGGCAAAGATCGAGTGACAGGCAAATCCGTAGACGAGCGCAAGGCGCTTGCGGTGCATGCTGGCTCCTTTCGTTGCGTGAGGCCATGTAGGGGCGTGCGCGGGCGGGTCCAATCCGTGCGGCCTCGGCCTTGCCGAACCGGGCGCTCGGCCCGATATGAGGGAAAACTTCCCACGAAGCCCGGGCCTTCGGACAACCCTAGGAGTTTACGATGAAAACGCCTGCCAGCCTGCTCGCCGCCACCGTCGTCGCCGGGTGTTCGGTGTTTGGCGGACAAGCCGCCCCCGAGCCCGAATACGAAGTAATGTTCTCCGAGCCACCATTCGAAATCCGCGCCTATCCGCCGATGGTGGTGGCTTCGACAATCGCACAAGGTGGCTATGACAGCGCGATCAGCACCAGCTTTGGGCGGCTGTTCGATTACATCTCGGGCAACAACGAAGGCCGGCGCGAGATCGCCATGACAGCGCCCGTGGTCACCGAACCCGAAAAGATCGCCATGACAGCGCCCGTCCTGACCGAACCCGCCGGTGCCGAGCGCTGGCAGATCGCTTTCGTGCTGCCGGAGGATTTCACCCTCGACACCGCCCCGCGCCCGAGCGATCCCAGCGTGACGCTCTCAGAGATCCCAGCGCGCCGGGTCGCCGTGGTCGGCTTTTCGTGGTGGTTTAGCGAGGACAACATCGAAGAGGCCCGCACCCGCCTGGCCAAATGGCTCGATAGCCGCTCGGAGACGGCCTCCGGCACCTGGCAGGCAGCAGGGTACAATCCGCCCTGGACGCTGCCCTGGCTCAAGCGCAACGAGATCATGGTGGCGGTGGAGTGACGCCGGTACGCGCCTACTTGAACACCACCATATCGTTGACCGGCTTGCGCGACATCACCACGCGCAGCGCACCGCCGCTAAAGCTGTCGCCCTGGCGCAAGCCGTGTACTACGCCGTCGTGCAGTTCGTAGTGGCGCTGCACGACACCGTGGCGAAAGCGCAGGCTGCCATCGGGCTGGATGCGCCCGCGGCGCTTGAAGATCGTCGCCGGGCGGTTGTACTCGGGCGATGGGGCGTGCATGTCGAGCACCTCCACCGCGCCATCGGCTGCGACCGAGAGCACGATCAGATCGTGACACCACGTGCCGTTCCAAACCCCGCCGCCCCAGGCGCCATACCAGCGTGCAAAGTCCTCCGGCACGTCCTTGGCGGGGCGTTTGACCTGCGGTGGGCGAAACAACTCGACGGATTTGCACTCGGGCTTTTGAAATTGCGCCATCAGGTCGCTCGGGACCCTGGGGCCGGCGTCGTTGGCGATCTGGCCCGCGGGGGGCGCAGCGCTGTTGGGGAGCGATGGCCCCCCAGCCAATTCGGAACCGACACAGCCGCACAAACCAACGGCTGCGACGACTGTCGCAAAAGCGCGCATCATCCTTCATTCCCTCGTCGGTTTTTGTCTGCTCTTTTTTTGTACGCATACTCAACGCCTGCGGCTTCTGGATAGCCGAGCACGCCCGGCTTTGCGAGACTCAATCGCAAGGCCGCGCCTGGTTTGGCGCCATCACTGTTGCCGCGCCCTTGCCTTGGCCCGCCCGATGTGCGCACTGGCCGTGCTGGTTACCGCAGCGGCAGAGTTGGAGAGGTGGATGCGCGGCGCGATTTTCGATCTGGACGGCACACTGGCCGACACCGCAGCCGATTTGCTGAGCGCGGCAAATGCTGTACTCGTCCCCGAGGGCTTACCCGCACTCGACCCGGTGATCGACAAGGCCGTTGCCGGTCGCGGCGGGCGCTCGATGATCCGCGCCTCACTGACCCGTGCGGGGCACGATCCCGACACGGCGACGGCGCTGGCGCAAACCGATGCGCTCTATCCCAAGCTACTCGTCGCCTATGAGCGCGGCATCGATACCGAGACCCGCCTGTATGACGGGGTGCTGGCTTGTCTTGATGCTCT
>JBCDHK010000089.1:0-11492 GCA_038750185.1 Pseudomonadota bacterium | reverse complement strand
GGCCTTGGTGACGGCGCGCGGCCATGCCTGCACGCCGGTTTGCGCTTTTTACTGTCAAATTCGTATTAAAATGCGATTTTGAGTTGCATAACCCGCACAAAATGCAATGTATGGGTTTGTGGGGGTCGGCGTAGCCTCATCGCCTCCGCGCCTTAAGTGTCGTATATACCTGTCGTGCTTGCTTGCTGGGAGGCGATTTTGACGCTGCTCTCGACGGCGTTCGCTGACGTCGCACTTGTCTCTCTTGCCCCTCCCGTTGCAAGAGCTGCCCTGCCGTATAGGCCTTCTCCAGAGCCCCAATGCTGCGTGGTGCCCCGGCGTTGCACGCGGGCGCGATGCTTGTCGTGCCGCTGTCGCAGGCGCGTGCATGCTCGGTGCCCTACCCCCCCGATAACCGCCACCCCGACAACCGCCGTCCCAATCATCGATGAGGCCGAAAATGGACGGACAGCAGAACGGCTCTGACTGGTCGCCAGACCGGCCCACCACCCCGGAGGCGCGCCCAGGACAAACCGGCCAGCGCGAGCCGAGCCGGATCTGGCCCGAAACGCTGCGCGCACGCTTTTTCGCCATCGCCGCACCGCTCAGCCTCTTGGTGATCGCCGCCACAACGCTGGTCTCGGACATCGAGACCTATCGCGCCGCGCGCGCGCGCATCGTCGACAAACTCGACCACCTCTCGGCCAATCAAACCGTCGTCCTCAGTCGCGCCTTCACCGAAGAGGATCCGCGCCTGATTACGCTGATGGCTGCTGGCATGATGGCCGATTTCGACGTGGTCCACGTGCGCATCGACGACGCCAAGGGCAACCCGATCGTCACCCTCGGCCAGCCCCCCGAGGACGGCGCCAGCCGCACCCACACCATCCGCCAAGGCGGCTTGGAGCCCGCTGGCACGCTGACCATCGGTATGGACTTTACCTATGCCCACGAGATGCTCTCGCTTGGCCTGCGCCGCTCGGCGCTCGCGGGGGTGCTGGCGCTGGCGGCGGTCTGGCTTGGTGGCTATGTCGCCTTTCGCGGGCTGGTCGGACAACCACTCCAACGCCTGCACGACGCCATCCTTGCCTGGCAGCGCGGCGCGCCGGTGACACTGCCCGAAAACACCGAGCCCGATGAGTTGGGCGCGCTCACCCGCGCCTTTGCCGAGTTGCAAAGCGAATGCCTGCGCCGCCAGGACGAATTGGAAGCGATCCGCTCGGAACTGGAGGAGCGCGTCAAGGCCCGCACCAGCGCCCTCGCCCTCGCGCGCGACGAAGCCGAAGCCGCCAGCCGCGCCAAAGCCGCCTTCCTGGCCGCCATGTCCCACGAGATCCGCACCCCGATGAACGCGCTCCTCGGCATGGCCAAATCGCTCTCCGATGCGCGCTTGCCTGGCCCTGAGCGCCAAAAGGTCGAGACCATCCTCGACAGCGGGCGCGGTCTGGCCACGCTGCTCAACGACGTGCTCGATCTGTCCAAAATCGAGGCCGGCCACATGGACCTCAACCCGGTCTCCGAGAGCCTGCCCGGACTGCTGCGCCGCCTGAGCGCCCTCTGGCGCCCCGAAACCGAGGCCAAGGGGGTCGAGTTCATCCTGCGCATCGATCAGGCGCTGCCCGAGACGCTGGTGTTCGATCCGATCCGCGTGCGCCAGTGCGTCTCCAACCTGCTCTCCAACGCGGTCAAGTTTACCGAGGCCGGGCGCATCCTAGTCACCGCCGCCGCCCAGCAGCGCGAGGATGCGACGTGGCTGGTCGAGATCGCCGTCACCGACACCGGCATCGGCATCGCGCCGGAGGTGCAGGCCCAGCTATTCTCGCCCTTCACCCAGGCCGAGAGCAACACGACACGGCGCTTTGGCGGCACCGGGCTTGGCCTGACCATCTCACGCGATCTGGCTCAGCTCATGGGCGGCGATCTCAAGGTGGCGAGCCGGGTTGGAGAAGGCGCGTGCTTTACCCTGTCGATCCAGGCGATGCAGGCAAGCCGCCGCCAGAGCGGGGACGGCGCCAGCGAGCGCGCCAGCGAGGACAGCACTTCGTTACAGGGCTTGCGCGTGTTGGTTGTCGATGATGTCGAGACCAATCGCGCGGTGGTGCGGCTGTTGCTCGAACCCCACGGACTGCACATCCTGGAGGCAGCCAATGGCCAGGACGCCCTCGGCCGTCTGCGCCAAGGCGATATCGATCTGGTGTTGCTCGATCTGCACATGCCTGGCATGGACGGGCGCGAGACGGTGGCCCGCATCCGCTCGGGCGAGACCGGCTATCCCGATGTCCCCGTCATTGCGCTCACCGCCGATGCACGCGATGGCCAGCGTGAGGCGCTGTTGTCCTCGGGCATGAATGCCTATGTGGTCAAGCCGCTCGATATCGATGTGTTGGTGGCTGAGATACGCTTGCTCAGATGGACTGCTGGCCAGCGTCTGCCCTCAGACCGGAGCCGATCTTAGGCGCGCTCCACACCGTCCTCGAAACGGTAGCGGTGTAACGCACGCCCCTCGCGGCGCAGCCACGCGCGGTGTTGGGCGTATTCGGGCATGAGCCCCGCCAAAACCGCCCAGTAGCGCGGCGAGTGGTTCATCTCGACCAGATGCGCCGCTTCGTGGGCCGCCACATAGTCCTGCACAGCAGGCGGCGCCATGGCCAAGCGCCAGGAAAAACTAAGCCGCGCCGCCGAGGAACACGATCCCCACCGCGTGCGCGTGTCGCGAAACGCGATGGCGGCGATGGGTTTGCCAAGGCGCGCGGCATAGTCTTCGGCCTTGGGCGTGATGGCGGCGCGGGCCTGGAGCTTGAGCCATTCGGCCAAGCGCGCGGCAGGGCTCTTGCGCCCAGGCGCCACCAGAAGGCGCGCCCCTTCGACACGTATCTGCCCCGCCTGGGTGTGCACGACCTCCAAAAGCCGCCCCGCCACCGGCAGCGCCATGCCAGGCCCCACGACAACAGGGGCCGGCCTGGCGGCAACGGCTTGGCAGAGCCAGCTACTGTGGCGATCGAGAAAGGCACGCGCTTCGGCCTCACCGACCGTGGGAGGGCGGCTCAACACCGCATCGCCCCCGGCTTCGAGGCGCAGCGTCAGGCGGCGCGCGCGCGCGCACACCTCCAGGCGCACCCCGATGCCCGCCCCCTCATGCCAGAGTGTCGGAGGCACTGGCAGGATCGCGGCGCACGGTAGGCTCGGGTGCACTCTCGGCGGCGACGATCTTGGCAGGCGCCGCAACGGCTGCCACCGCGGTCTCGGGGGTGTTGATCGGCTGGCCCGGGGCGACCATGGCGCGCGAGGCGCGGATAAAGTCGCGGATCTTGGGCTGGATGTGCGCGCGAAAGCGCGAGCCGTTGAAGACGCCGTAGTGGCCGACTTTGGGCTGAGTGTAGTGAAAATGCTTAACGGCGGGCAGATTGGGGGTCAGCGCGTGGATCGCTTCGGTCTGGCCGCGCCCGGTGATGTCGTCCTTCTCGCCCTCGACGCTCATGATCGCGGTGTCGGTGATGGTCCCGAGATCGACCAGGCGGCCGCGGTGGCGATACTCGCCAAGCGGCAGCAGATGGCGCTGGAAGACGACATCGACGGTTTGGAGATAGAACTCGGCCGTCAGGTCCATCACGGCGAGGTATTCGTCGTAGAAGGTGCGATGGGCTGCGGCTGAGTCGCCGTCGCCGCGCACCAGATTGCGAAACTGATCGACATGGGCATCGACGTGGCGATCGAGGTTCATCTGCATAAAGCCAGAGAGCTGCAGAAACCCCGGATAGACCCGGCGCAAGAACCCCAGATTGGGCCAGGGCACCATGGCGACGACGTTTTTCTCAAACCATGAGAGCGGGTGCGATTCGGCCAGGCGCGTGGGCTCGGTGGGGCTGATGCGGGTGTCGATCGGGCTGCCCATGATGATCAGCGAGGCCGGGCGGGCGGGATCGTCGTCCTCGGCCATGAGTGCCGCCGAGACGGCACAGGGCACACCGGGCTGACAGACCGCCATAACAGAGACACGCTCGCCATCGCGCGCGAGCAGCTGGCAAAACTCGGTGATATAGTCGGTGTAATCGGCAAGATCGAAGCGGCCCTCCGAGAGCGGCACATCGCGGGCATCGATCCAGTCGGTGATGTAGACGTCATGCTCGGGCAACATGGCTTCGACGGTGCCGCGCAACAGGGTGGCGAAGTGGCCTGACATCGGGGCGACGATCAGCACTTTGGGGTCGTTGCGCGCGTGGGCGAGGACGCTGTCGCGGCGGAAGTGCTTGAGCGCGCAGAAGGGTTTGCGCAGAATATCAACCTCGACCACGGGCACGGCTTCGCCTTGGATTTCGGTATCTTCGATGCCGAACTCGGGCTTGCCATAGCGCTTGGTGGCGTTGATGAACATCTCGAAAGCGGCGGCGGTGGCGCGTGCGGGCAAGGTCATGGCGTAGGGGTTGAAGGGGTTGCGCAGTGTTTGCGTGCCCAGCCGTGCTGCGGCGCGGAGCGGCCCCATGGCGGCGTGCGTGTATTCGTAGGCATGATACAGCATGACGGAACCTCATCGCTTCTTCGAGGCCGACCCTAGTCTGGTGTCGTGGGCTGGTACAAGAGGCATTTCGCACTTGCACAATTTTTTAGTGAAATTTTTTACTGTCATTTCAGCCTGATTTGCCTGTTTAAGCGGCAACAGGTCGCAGGAATGCAACGCAATTGGCGTGGATTTTCTTGCAAAACCTCTGTGAAGGGCCTGTGGGCTTGGCTATTGCTGTGCACACGCAATTAAGGTGGCGGAAAGCTTTGACAGCGCCGTCCCGATGTGGCATCGGCGCCCATCCCGTACCACACCGTGCTGTTACAATTGCCGAAAAGGACACCGTCCATGCCAAAACCCGAATGGGGGGTAAAGCGTACCTGTCCGGTATGCGGTGCGCGGTTTTACGATATGAACCGCGATCCCATTATTTGCCCGGAATGCGGCGCCGTCTTCGATCCCACGGCGCTGGCCAAGCCCAAACGCATCAAACCCGAGAAAGTGACAGCAGCACCCGCGGCAGCCGTGGTCGAGGAGGACGAGACGCTGATCGAGAACGATCTCGATGGCGATGAGGACACCATCGAGTCCGACGACGACGATGCCCTGATCGAAGACGACGATGACGATACCACGCCCACTCCAGCCAAAGCCGGCGTCGAGGACGACGATGAGGACGATCTGGGCGATTTCGGCGCCACGCCACTGATGGACAACGACGATGACGACGAGTCCATCGAAGACGGCGATCTGGGCGATGTCGCCGCCAACGGCGACGACGACGAGGATAGCCGCTGAGGGTGATTAGTCCTTGCCAGCAGCAATCTTGCCTCTTATGGAGAGGCGTAGGGGCCATAGCTCAGTTGGGAGAGCGCTTGAATGGCATTCAAGAGGTCAGGGGTTCGACTCCCCTTGGCTCCACCATCCTTAAATCCTGCGTCTTCAGGCCCTGTAAGAGCTTGAACGGCAACGATAAATCGGCGGTTCGATAGCCGTCGTTTTTGCAGTAGGGCAGCGGCTTGGTAAAAGCCAGTCTGAGGACCGCCCGCTGATGCTCTAGACTGCCAGAAGCCCAGAGTTTCCAGGGGTTTGCCAGGAAGGCCAGGGCGGTTCGAGAGACTGTGGCGAAGGTGGTCGGCGGCGGGCCGGTTTGGGCGGCCTTTTCGACGAGGCGCACCTTCTCTTCTTCGAGTTTGACGATCTGGCCCTCGTAGGCCGCGACCAGCGCCGGGCTGTCGGCCTCGATTAGGCGTTCGACCACCTGGGCGGTTTTGGCTTCGACCGCGGCGATCTCCCCGGCGGCTTTGGCGGCGGCGCGTTCGGCTTCGCCGAGACGGGCGTCCCAGAGATCGCCCAGCATGGCGCGGGCGATGCGCATGAGCTCGGGGGCGGGGGTCATCTGGCGGAGCAGCGTCTCGAAGTCGCCTTCGATCTGGGCTTTGCGGATCGATTTGCCGCGCATGGCACAGCCGCGCGCTTGGCAGACGTAGTACGCGTAGCGCTTGGAGCGGCCCTTGGACCAACCGGCGGTGAGCAGACCGCCGCAACAGCCGCAGGCCACGGCGCCGCGCAGCGGGAAGTCTTCGTGCAGATCGGCGCGGGCGGGGGCGTGGGTGTTGCCTTCGAGCTTTTCAACGATGCGCTGCCAGGTCTCGAAGCCGATCAGTGGCTCGTGCTTGCCCGGCACCAGCGAGATGTCCCACTCGGGGAAGTCGAGGTAGCCGGCGTAGAGCACGCGCGGGAAGATGTAGTGGAGCGTCTGGATGTGAACCTCGCCCGCGGCGGGCTTGGGCCAGTCGGGATGGGCGTTGAGATAGGCTTTGACGGCGCCCAGGGAGGCGAAGCGGCCCGAGGCGAAGCCCTCCATGGCCTCTTGGAGGACGGTGGCGACGGGTTCGTCTCTGACCAGCAGCTTGCCGTGGCCCGGCACCTTCTCGAAGCGGTAACCGGCCATGGCCGGGAACACCCAGTAGCCGTTCAGCATCCGCGCACGCATGCGGTTCTTGACCTGCTCGCCGTTCTTCTGGCGCTGGTGCTGGCTGACCGAGGCCAGGAGGTTTTCGACGAGGATGCTGTCGCTGTCCTGGCCGAACTCGATGGAGGGGCTTTCCAATACACCGCCGGCAGCGCTGATCGATCGGCGGAGCTCCAGATGGGCCTCCAAACCGCGGGCGAGACGGCTGATGTCGTCGATGATGACGCGTACGCCCTCGGCGCGGTGGCGGCGAAGATAGGCGAGCATGGCCTGCATGCCGGGGCGGGTGGCGAGCGAGCCGGTGATGTCGTCGCGAAACACCGCCTTGACCTCGTAGCCCTTCATCCGGGCGTATTCGCGGCAGCGGGTTTCCTGGGATTGCAGGCCGTGGCCGCGAGTGACTTGCGTGGGTGAGCTCACCCGGACGTAAGCCACGGCATGATCCGAGGCGGTGTGGACCGGTGCGATCCGCTGGCGAGCGGTGCCTTTGCGCTTCTTTGGGGTGCAGCGGGCGCGGGCTGCGGCAAGGGTAGAGTGTGCCGTCATGGGCGATCCTCCTGATTTATCTGGGGGTTAGCGATCTTGCAGTCTACCACATCTTGGGCGGCTTGTGCATCGTGTTCGAAGATCTCGGGGAACAGCTTGGGCACGGTGCGGACATCGAAGCCCAGATCGACGAAGCTCTTCATGATCTCGAAGAGCGCGGCCAATAGCGCCTCGGTCTCGGCCTCATCGAGGGCCAGATCGGCCGCCAAGGGCCGATAGCGCTCGACATCGAAGCCGGCCGGAGGGCGCTGCGCGGGAGAGGCAGGCCGCTCACTCATCGCGGACGGGGCCGGTTGCGCGCCCGCTCGCGGGTGGCTTCGCGCTCGAACTCGGTGGAGGGGCGATGGTCGGGATCGCGCCCGCGCAGATAGTCGCGCCGTAGCTCGTTTGTCCTGGCATAGCTGTCGCGGGCAAGTTCGGCCAGACGCAGCATATCGGTGCCGGTAAAGGACTGGGCATCCTTATAGTTGCCCTCATGATCGCGAAAAGTCTTGGCGAAGGTGACGGACCAGTAGGGGCCTTTTTCGCTCTCGTTGCGCCAGATGCTGGCTTTGAGGTTGCCGTCTCGCAAGGTTTCTTCTGGGGGTGTTTTGGACATGACCGGGGTTCCTTTCTGTTGGGGTTGGTCAAGCTGGCCAGTATAGAACAAATATAGAACAATTACTAGGAATTTTATCCTGTTAGTGCGGGTGTATGTCGTCGTCGACGCCTGGGCGGCCCATCTCAACCACGCTCTCCTGCAGCGTGCGAGCCTCACCGATGGCGGCGAAGACCGCGCGCACGGTGGCGGTGCGGGCGAGGAACAGCCGCGCTGGGAAGCCACGGGCATCCAGTTGCAGAATGGCGAGTTGGGAGCCTGCGAGGAGCGCCAGGACAATGGAGCCCGCCATCAGCCAAACCTCCTGCGCGTGCCAGAGATCGGCATAGACCCAGAGGGCGATGCCCATGAGAACAGCATAGGCCAGGCCCGCAATCAGCGGATCGCGCCGGATACGACCCACGGTATCGGCCACCGGGTAATAGGCGGTGGGCGTGCGGATATCGGCCAAGGTGACGGTGAAGCGCCGGTCGGCGTAGAGCGTCTGGCTCATTGGGCAGCCCCCTGACAGACACCGCTTCGCACGATCCCGCGCACAGAGCCCGTGACCGCACCCAGTTCAGCCGGACCGATCAGGCGGAAGGCGGCCAGCGACAGGGCCGTGGTGGTGCGCTGCCCGGCCAGAGCATCAAGAGCAGCGCAGCGGCAGAGCCTGGCTTTCTCGGCGCTCGGCAGGCTCACCCCCGCCAGATCGGGCGGTAGGGTCAGTTGCCGCTCTGCGGCAGCGATCCGGGCGCGCAGTACTTCTACACTTTGCGCTGTAGCGGGCACCGCCACACCGAGCCCGCCGAACAGCGCGCCGAGGCCGCTCTCCTCCATCAACCCGTCGAGTTGCTCAGCCGCCACGAGCTTGCGGCGGGCCTTGTCGAGGGCCGCTCTGGTGCGGGCTTGCGCCTCGGCATGTTCGGCCCGCGCGGCATCGATCCGCGCCTCCTCATCGGCGTCGAGCAGAGACAGACAGGCCGGGGCCAGACGCTCACGGGCCTCGGCCTCCAGAGCGCGCGTGGCGAGAACGGTGTAGCAGACCCCGGTCCAGAGGCCGGCGGCGAGGGCAGAGCCTAGTGCCCAATCGGGCAGCTCTTTGATCAGCGATAGCATGGGCTCTCCTCTAGCGGGTCTGGCGGCGGGACCGGGTCAGGGTGCGCACCATGCGGCGGGCGGCGTGGTCGATGGCATCGAGGCGCTCGCTGGCGCGGCGCTGGACATTGGCCTCGGCACGGGCTGCGAGGGATTGCTCGCGGGCGAAGGCGGTGGTGGGGCCGAGGCTGGGCGGTTTCGGCCCGCCGGCACGGCTCAGGCGGGCGTGGGGCGGCTGGATGCTCTTCAGACGCTTGGTCTCGGCCTTGATCCAGCGTGGGCGCATCGTCTCGGTGTGCACGGTGGCCTTGGCGCGCAGGCGTTCGGCGCGCTGGGCGATGCCTTCGGGCGAGCGGTTATCGCGGGGCGTGCGGCTTGCCTGCATGGTTGGGTTGGCACGGGCAAAGCCCTGCTTGGCCTTCCGGGTCAGATCGGGGCGGTAGCGGGTATCCTCGGCCATGGCGGGCCTCCTCGGTGGGAACTGGAGCGGGCGGGTGATGAAGGCTGGAAGTCGTCAGGGCGGAGCCTGCCAATGGCGCAGGAAGCGCACCGGCGGGCAGCCGCCCTGCTTGTCGGCGGTCTTGAAGCCGTCGAGGCCGAGATAGTGGCAACGCCATGCACCATCGTGCTTGGCCTCGCCGATGATGGCGTGGGGGGTGCCGAAGGTGGCGATCAGCGCCGCCACCACGGCGACGAGGCCGATCCAGCGGAATGAATGCAATCTCAGCCACGGCACGCGGAGGGGCCGGTTGCCTTGGCGCTCGATGGCCAGGGCGCGAGCGCGGCGTTCTTTAAGATCGGGGATGGTGGGCGCCCCGAGCTCGGTCGCATCGCGACCATACTCCAGGGTGAGCCGCGTGATGGGGGACTTGGCGTGACGCTCGTGGGGGTTGTCGGCGGCCAGGTGCTTGAAGGGCTCGACTTCGAACCAGGGCAGTTTGGCAAGCCGGATCGGGCGCACCCCCGGCACCAGCAGGATGGCCGAGCCGCGGTCGAGGGCCAGGATGTCCTCGGGGGGCAGCAGGCGGCGCCCCGCTTCGCCGAGGGTGGTGCTCGGCATCTGTCCGGGCTGGCCGGCAAAACCCACCGAGGCGGTCTTGACGGTGACATCGCCGATCCGTTTGGAGATCTCCTCGGCGGTCAGCAGATCGGCGACCGCGAAGACCATCTCGGCGCAGTTGGTGCGGATGCTCTTGGCCTGATGTCGGCCATAGACGCGCTCCAGCGAGGCTTCGGATTGGTAGAGCAGCGCCATGGAGAGCTTTGCCGAGCGCATCAGTTCGAGCTCCTGCACGGCCGTGGGCACCGGCAGGTTGGTGGCCTCATCGGCGAGGAAGAACACAGGGCGGCCCTCGCGGTGGCGCTTGAGGGCTTGCAGGCGCGCGGTCTGTTGCAGCGCGTTGCTCTTGGCAAAGACGGCGATGCGGTCGCTCGGGATCAGATCGAACAGCACCACCGGCGGGCGGCTCGGATCGCGCAGTGTCTTGGGGTCGAAGTCGTGGCGAGTGCCGATGCGCCCCAGCGTCGAGGAGGGTTTGAACACGGCATAGGCGGCTGCGGCCCCGGCCAAGTGGCTCTCAAAATGTTCGGGGTTTGCCTTGCTCTTCTCCAGAAAGCTCGCCGCCAGTGTGGCCAGATCGCCGCCGAGCAGATCGCTGTCGCGGCACCAGCGCATCAGGCGGCGAAAGCGGTGGGCATCGGTCAGCGTCGCCCAGAGCACGGCCGGGGTGCAGCGCTCGGGCTCGAAGACGGCGAGGCCGGTCAGCGCGATCACGGCGGCGTTTTGCTCGCCGGCGCGCCAGAAGCGGTCCTTGGCCTCCTTGGCGTCTTCGATGGAGGCGCGCACCAAGGTCTCGGCCAGGGTGAACACTTCGGCCTCGCGGGCGGGGTCGGCTGCGGCCTCGATCAGCGGCGCGAAGGGGTTGGTGTCGATGCGGCGCATCTCAGTCGCGGCCCATCAGTTCGGCTGGGTCGTTGAGGACGACGCGAAAGCCGCGGCGTTCGAGCTCCGGCCCCCAGGCATGGACGATCTCGGGTTTGACGTCGGAGATGCAGAGCGCGTAGCCCTGCTGCGCGGCATGAAGTGCGGCAGCGGAGGCCAGAGCTGAGGTCTTGCCGGTGCCAGCCGGGGCCTGGACCGAGAGGCTGAGTTGGGCCGGCAGAAACAGCGGCAAGCCGTCGACTTCGCCGAGGAGCATCTTGCCGCTCGGGTCGTGCAGCCCGGCGCGCTCACGCTCAGCCAGGCTGGCGAAGCGGGCCTGACCATGGGTGTGCGAGGGCCGGGCGGCACGGGCCTTGGCGCGGCGGACAAGGTAGTCCTTGCGCAGTGCCACCACGCCGCTGAGGCAGGCGATGGCGGCCACATAGGTGTAAAATCCGGCGACGATATAGAGCTGCCAGACCGAGCCCGCCTCGGGCCAGGCCACCCAAGCCAATGCTGCGAAGGCCGAGGCCAGAGTGAAGGCGCTGTTCGGGCTTTGCAGGCGTTCGGGGGGCGGTGTCGAGGCCATCGGCTTCTCCTGGCGCGGTTTGGGAAGAGGGAGAGAGTGGCCGCCAGCGAACCGGCGGCCGGTGGATCAGCGGGGCTCGGCCTCGATGTCCTCGCAGATGCAGGGAAGGTGGAAGCGCTCCTCGGGCGGCAGGGTGCGTAGCTTGGCGTACCAGCCGTGGCGCAGGCCGCCGCACTCGGGGCAGAGCATGTCCTCCCAGCTCATTGCCGCCGCCTCGGATCGTGGCCGAGACAGGCCCAGCACTGGGCCTCGGCCAGTCTCGGGACGGGGCGCCCGCCGAGGGGCACCGTGCGCAGGCGCCGACATCTG
>JBCDHK010000088.1:0-11621 GCA_038750185.1 Pseudomonadota bacterium | reverse complement strand
GTGTGGGCTTGGTCTTGGTGTGCTCTGGGGTGGGCGTTTTGGCAGGGCTGCCCGGTCCCGCCGTTGTGGGAGGCCGGGCAGGGCCTGTCCTGTCGGCCCAGTCGCTCAAAGCGCACGCCAAGGCGCCCTTCGACATAGGCAAGGCGCTGCGAGAGTGCGGCGATGTGCCTGTCGTGCCCGGCGAGGGTGTCGGGCAGGTGGGCGAAGGCGTCGAGCGCATCGCGCGCCCAGAACACGGCCGTGGCCAGCGCCACGAGCACGATCCACTGCTCGCGCACCCAGGTGAGGGCCTTGATCGCACCGAACACGCTGGTCAGGCGAAAGGCGGTCTCGGCGGGCTCGTCTGGGTGGCCTTGGTGGCCGGGGCGAGGTGTCTCTGGCCTCTGGTGTGGCCCCGTTTGCTGTCCTGTGTGCCGTCCCGCTTGGGGACTGCTCTCCTGTGGTGTAGGATCTGCCGTCATCGTCGCTCCCTTCGCGAGGGGCCGGGGAGCGCACCGGCGTGACCCGCCGGAGCATCTCGCCGGCTGGGTTTTGGGCGCGGGTCTTGGCCCGGCCCGGTATTGGGGGCGGTGTGCCCCAGGGCCGCCCGTTGGCGGGCGACCGTGACAGGAGCTTAGCGGCCAAACCCGAATTTAGGGTTAATGCTTGGTGAAGGCCCCTCCCCGCGCGCGGTGCGACCAAGGGGGGCAGCGCGCCCCGCCCGAGGGCAGTTGCTCGCCGAGATCGGATTGTACTACGTTTGCATCCTGGAAATCGCCGGTGTGGGGCTGGCCTAAGAGGGAAAAAGCGATGCAAACCACCCAGTTTTTGCTGCTGGCCGGCTTGGCTGCCTTCGCGCTCAGCACGCCAGCCCAGGCCGTGCTCCTGGTCGAGATCGACGGCACGCCGGGCTCGGGCCAGACCACCTGGACCTTCAGCGGCTCCGATATCGCCGGCAACGGCGGGTTCTTCGACGACGACGATAACCTCGGCAGCGCCGATGCCTGGCAAAATCTCGGCCAGTACACGACGCGCAACGATGTCGAAGAGACCGATGTCACCGGCAATGCAGTCCTGAGCATCGGCAGCGAGACCCGCGCCATCGATCTCGCCTACATCGACGACGACGGCAGTACCAGCGATGACGATTTCGGCGTGGGCGTCGCCGGTCCCACCAACTTCACCTTCACTGCGGGCGACACTGTGAGCTGGTCCGGCAGTCTGCTGGTCACCGGGATCGACCTGAACGATCTGAACGAGTCCGGCCTGCCGGCGGTCTTGACCGCCAGCAACTACGGCGGCACCGCCAACACCCTCGATCTGGAGGTGCGCATCGGCTCCTCGTCGGCGGTCGTGCCGCTGCCAGCCAGCTTGCCGCTGCTGCTCGCGGGGCTTGGCGCGCTGGGGATTGCCGCACGCCGCCGCGCCCGCGCCTGAGAGGCCTAGACCACGGCGCCCCGATGCGGCACGGTTTTTGCTCCCTCTGAGAACACCGAAACCACCCCGCCGCATCGAGGAGACACCCCCATGACGACCACAGTGAAACGCCGCGCCGTCCTGGGCGCGGGACTTGGCGCCAGCGTGGCAAGCCTGGCCGCCCCCGCCATCGCCCAAGACATCCGCCGCTGGACCATGGTCACCGCCTGGCCCAAAAACCTGCCCGGCCCCGGCGTCGCAGCCCAGATGCTGGCCGACCGCATCACCACCCTCTCGGGCGGGCGCATCGAGGTGACGCTGCGCGCTGCCGGCGAAGTCGTCCCCGGCCCCGGCGTGTTCGATGCGGTGGCCGAGGGCACGGCCGATCTCTACCACGCGGTGCCGGCCTATTGGGGCTCCAAGTCGAAAGGCATCCTGCTGTTCGGCTCCCAGCCCTTTGGCCTTCGCGCCGACGAGCAGGTCGGCTGGCTCACCCACGGCGGCGGGCAGGCGCTCTATGACGAGATGTATGCCCGCTTTGGGTTAAAACCCTTCCTCTGCGGCAACTCGGGGCCGCAATGGGCCGGTTGGTTCCGCACCGAGATCGAGAGCATCGACGACCTGCAAGGCGTGCGCTTTCGCACCACGGGCCTGGCCTCCGAGATGTGCGCCAAGATCGGCATGGCGGTGCAGGCCATGGGCGGGGGTGCCATGTTCCAGGCGCTGCAATCGGGCGCTTTGGATGCGGGCGAGTTCATCGGGCCTTGGACCGACAGCGCGCTTGGCTTCTATCAGGTCGCCAAAAATTACTACTGGCCGGGTGTGGGCGAGCCCTCTTCGGCTGAGGAATGCGCCGTCAACCTGGAGGTCTTCGAGGCGCTGCCCGACGATCTCAAGGAGGTCGTGCGCATCTCGTGTTCGAGCCTCTATAATGACGTCTGGACCGAATACACCACCCGCCACGCAGCCGCGCTCACCCAACTCGTCGCCGAGCAGGGCGTGCAGGTGAAGAAGCTTCCCGATCCGGTGATCGCCGCCATGGGCGAGGCCGCAGCCGAGGTGATCGAGGAACTGCGCGCCTCCGATGACGCCCTGGTCGCCCAGATCGCCGAGAGCTTTATCGCCTACCGCGCCTCGGTCGGGGCCTATATGTCCTACGCCGACAACGGCCAGATGAACGCCCGCGCCGCCGTGCTCGGCTACTAGCTAATGGGACACCTCCAGCGGGCCGCAGAGCGCCTCGACACCCTCAACCGCGGGGTCGGGCTGGCGGTGCGCTGGCTGGTGCTGGGCATGCTGGGGGTGCAGTTCGGCGCGGTGGTGCTGCGCTATGTGTTTGGCGTCAGTTCCATCGCGCTGGACGAGAGCGTGCTCTATTTCCACGCAGCCCTCTTCATGCTGGGGGCGGGCTACACGCTGCTGGTCGATGCCCATGTGCGCATCGATATCCTCCACGCCCGCCTCAGTGAGCGCACCCGTGCAGGCGTCGAGGCGTTCGGCCATCTCGTCCTGCTCATGCCCTTCCTCTTGGCGCTGCTCTGGTGGTCCTGGCCCACGGTGCGCCGTTCCTGGGCGATCTGGGAGGGGCCGCTCTCGGTCGGCGGACTGCCGCTCGTCTGGCTGATGAAGGCGCTGATCCCGGCCTTTTGCGTGCTCTTGCTGGTGCAATCCTTGGCCGGACTGCTGCGCGCCCTCGCCCGTCTCAGCGAGCGCCCATGAGCGATTGGCTCGACCTCGCCATGGTCGCCACCTTGATGGCGCTCATCCTGCTCGGCTTTCCGGTGGCCTTTTCCATTGCGGGGGTGGCCATCGCCTTTGCCTATCTCGGCTGGCTGGCCGGCGCCATGGACATCTCACTCCTAGGCGCCCTCGGACAGCGCGTCTTCGGCATCATGACCAACGAGGTGCTGATCGCCATCCCGCTCTTCGTGCTGATGGGCGTCATCCTGGAGCGCGCCCGCATCGCCGAGGACCTGATCGAGACCATGGCCGCCCTCTTCGGCGGCTTACGCGGTGGCCTGGGCCTGGCCGTAATCGCCGTCGGCGCGCTGCTTGCGGCCTCCACGGGTATCGTCGGCGCCACAGTGATCGCGCTTGGGCTGATCGCTCTGCCCAGCATGCTGCGCGCGGGCTACGACCGGCCCCTGGCGGCAGGGCTCGTCTGTACCGCGGGCACGCTTGGCCAGATCGTGCCGCCCTCGACGCTGCTCATCATCCTCTCCGACGTGATGTCCTCGGCCTATCAGCAAGCGCAATACGCCCAGGGGCGCTTTAGCGTCGAGACGCTCTCGGTTGGGCAGATGTTTGCCGGCGCGCTTGGGCCCGGACTGGCGCTGGTGGCGCTCTATGCCCTCTACGTGCTGGCCCGCGGGGCGCTGCGCCCAGAGGACATGCCCCCCGCCGCAGCCGAGCGCCCGGCCCTGGGGCGTGTCCTGAGCGCCATTGCACCGCCGATCCTGCTGATCGTGGCCGTGCTTGGTGCCATCCTCGGGGGCGTGGCAACGCCCACCGAAGCTGCGTCGGTGGGGGCGGTCGGCGCGGCGCTGATGGCAGGCGTGCGCCTCGGAGCGCCGCGCTGGTTGATCCTGGGCGGTGCTCTGGCGCTTGGCGCGCTGGCTGTCGTGGCGGGCTTGGCGCCGGTGCGCCTTGGACGCAGCGACGCGGGCGCGCTGGAATGGAGCCTCGGTGCTCTCTATGCCGCCTTGGCATTGCTTGGTGCTTTGGCGCTGATCATCGCTCTCGCCGCCACGCACCGCCGCGGCGTGCTGGTGCCTGCTGTGGAGGCAACGCTGCGTCTGAGCGCCATGATCTTCACCACCATCATTGCCGCCAGCGTCTTTGCGCTGGTCTTCGTGGGCCTCGGCGGCGAAGCGCGCATCCAAGCCCTGCTGGAGGCCATGCCGGGCGGCCCGACCGGGGCGCTGGTCTTTTCCATGGCGCTGATCTTTGCGCTTGGGTTTTTCCTCGATTTCGTCGAGATCGCGGTGATCGTACTGCCGCTGCTCGCGCCGCCGCTCATCCTGATGGGCCATGATCCGCTCTGGCTCTCCGTGCTGATCGCGATCAATTTGCAGACGTCCTTTTTGACGCCGCCCTTTGGCTTTTCGCTGTTTTATCTGCGCAGTGCCGCGCCCAAGGAGATCACCACCGCCCAGATCTATGCCGGTGTTGCGCCCTTCATCGCGCTGCAAGTGCTTGCGATGCTAGCGGTCTGGGCGCTGCCGTGGCTGGCCACTTGGCTGCCCGGCGCGATGTTCTGAGTGTGCAGAGTGGGCTGGTTTTCTGGCCAAACCAGAGTGCACCACGGCAAGGCCGCCGTTGATCCCCCTATCAATCCGACACGCGGCACCCAACTCAAAACAACACGAAATCATCGGCGCTGAGCGCTGGCGTGGTGTCGAAGGTGGCGATCTGAAGACGCGCGCCGGCGCCGTTGGCGTCTGCGTCGTAAAACAGTGCCGGGCCGTCGAGCAGCAGGAAGTCGTTGGCATCGAGGGCCGCCGGGCCGATGCGCAGATTGGCCCCCGTCACCGCACTCGCGCCCGCAAAGACGCTAAAGCCCGCCGTGTCGAGGGCGATCTCATCGAGGCCGATCTCAAAGCCGTTGATGGTGTCCACCCCGCTGGTCGCCAGCCCATCGAAGATCAGACGGTCGGCCCCGCCCTCGCCATCCAGCGTGTCCGCCCCGTCGCCGCCCGCCAGCGTATCGGGCCCCGCCGCACCGATCAGCAGATCGTCGTTTGCCCCGCCGCTGAGCAGATTGCCCGCGGTCTCGCTGCGCGTGCCAGCCACCTGGGCAAACAGCGTGTCGTTGCCCGTGCCGCCCTGCAGCGTGTCCGCCCCGCCCTGGCCGCGCAGCACATCGTTGCCGCCGAGACCCTGGATCAGGTTGCCCCCCAGATCGCCGGTGATCGTGTCGTTAAAGCCCGAGCCGCGCACGTTCTCGATCGAGATGTAACTCTCGCCCGCCGCCGCACCGGCGTTGGTGCTGGGGTTGATCAGGTTGATGCCGACGGCGGCCTCGAACTGATAGCTGACCAGATCGCGCCCATCCCCGCCATCGAAGCTGTCGACCTCGGTGCCGCCGACCAGCGTGTCGGGACCCGCTGCGCCGAACAGCTGGTCCTGGCCCGGGCCGCCGTCGAGCAGATTGCCGTCGGTCTCGGTGCGGGTGGAGGGGATCAGGGCGTAGAGCTTGTCGTCGCCGGTACCGCCATCGAGCGTGTCGGGGCCGAACTGGCCGCGCAGGTCGTCATTGCCGCTGCTGCCGATCAGGAGATTGGCGCCGGTCGAGCCGGTCAGCGTGTCGTCAAAGCCCGTGCCGGCGACGTTCTCGATCAGGATGTAGCGGTCGCCGAGCGCAGCGGCGCCTGCGTTGCGATTGGAGTTGATCAGATTGACGCCCACCGCGCTCGGCGCGAAGATATAGTTGACCGTGTCGATGCCGTCGCCGCCGTTGAAGGTGTCCTCGCCCGGGATCAGGTCGTTGCCGATCAGGAAGTCGTCATCGCCGCCCTCGCCGAGCAGCACGTCTTCGCCGGGGCCGTCGGCCAGAAAGTCGGTGCCTTCGCCGCCTTTGAGGGTGTCGTTGCCTGCGCCGCCGTCCAGTTGGTCTTGGCCCTCGCCGCCGATCAGCGTGTCGGTGCCGTTGCCGCCCTCCAGGAAGTCGTTGCCACCCTCGCCGAACAGCAAGTTGTTGCCCGCGTTGCCGATCACGGCGTTGGCCAGATCGTTGCCGCGCCCGCGCAAATCTTCGATGCCGATCAGCTCCAGGCGCTCAAAATTGGCCCCGAGCACCCAGGAGACGCTGGCCTCGACGGTATCGAAGCCGCTGTTGGCGTCCTCCTGCAGGCGCAGCCGGGCGCCGTCGACGGCGTAGAAGTCGTTGCCTGCGCCGCCCTGCACCGTGCCGCCGACGCGCCCGCCGATCAGATCGAAGGTGTCGTTGCCGTCGCCCGAGATAATGTCGCCGCTGACGCGCCCGCTGTTCTCGAGGGTGTTGGTGCCCCCCGAGAGCGAGACATCGCCCAGGATGTCGCCGCTGTTGAGGATGGTGTTGACCTCCAAGAAGGTCTTACTGCCGTCTACCACCGTGCCCACGATGGTGCCGGCGTTGTCCAGCGTGTTGCTGCCGGGGCCAAGGCGGAGCGTGCCGTTGGCGCTGCCGATGATCGTGCCGGTGTTGGCCACGCGGTCGTTGCCGCTGCCCATATTGACGAAGCCGCTGATCGTGCCGCTGTTGTCGAGGCGATCGTTGCCCGAGGACAGATCCATATCGCCGAGCAGATCGCCGCTGTTGACCACGCGGTCATTGCCGCTGCTCAGGTCGATGAGGCCGTCGATCTTGCCGCTGTTGTCGAGGCTATCGTTGCCCGATGCTAGATTGATGTCCCCCAGCAGATCACCGCTGTTGTCGATGGTGGCCGTGCCGCCCTCCACGACGAGACCGCCCGTGATGGTGCCGCTGTTGGTCAGGGTGTCATCGCCGGTGTCGGTGCTGGAGAAGCCGCTCAGGCGCACTTCGCCGAGAATGGAGCCGCTGTTGTCGAGCCGGTCATTGCCCTCGCGAAGCAGGACAGGGGCATTGATCTCGCCGCTGTTGGTGAGGACATCGTTGCCCTCGCCGGTATTGATGAAGCCCGCGATGGTGCCGCTGTTGGTGAGATTATCATTTCCCTCGCCAAGCAGGACACTGCCGAAGATCTCGCCACTATTGTTAAGCTCGTCGAAGCCTTCATTGAGGTCGATCCTGCCACGGATGGCGCCGGCGTTGTCGACTGTTTCGTTGCTACTGGAGAGGATGATCGCGTCGCCACTGTCGAAATTGTTAGAAGTCCCCGAGATCAAGCCGGTGTTGACAATCCTGTTCTCTCGAAGGGGGTTACCATTGGAGATCTCAATCGCAGTGCCGAAAGCGGTTATGGTGCCGGCATTGGTGATCAAGACGCCGCTGTCAAAGGCACGGATGCCATCCGCCCCTCGCCCGAGTCCGGTGATGGTCCCGGTGTTGAAGATGGATGCATCGAGGATGCTACTCGTTGCGGTTGTGAACAGCAGGACGGCTTCGTCGTTGCCGCCAATCACGCCGCTATTGCTCAGCGTGAAGTTACTGACAGAGACGGTACTGGCGAGGCGAACCCCTTTGCCGTCAGCGAAACCGTTTGTATCGATGTCCGTGCCAAGGATGGTACCGTCGTTGATCACCGAGATGTTGCTGCCATTGGCGTTGACACCGCTGCCGGAGGTATTGGCGATGGAGCCGGTGGCGGTGACCAGGCCGAGGCCGTTGGTGGCGAGGCTGCGCCCGGTGGTGGTCGCGGTGGTAATGGTAAAGCTCATCGGGGCACCCCTGGTCTGTCCACGTCGCACGGCCCACAACAGACCAGCAGATCCCAGTGTCCGGCACCTGCGCCGCCGCTTTCTATCCCCAAGATTGGGGATGCGCGCATTCGACCCAGGGCTAAAACGCCAGGGCTAAAACGGGGTGTGGGCGTCCGCGGGATGGCCACCACAGGCGGGTACCCCACCCGGATTATCCAAGCCGCGCCCTCCGGCAGAGCGCTTGCAGCGTGTACTCAGAGCCGCCGTGCCCGACAAGGCAAAGGCTTGATGACGTCGAAGCTGCGGTTGCAATGGACCATGCCGCGCCCCGAGATCAGCCCCGGTGTGGGTTTGAGCCCGACGATGCCATTGGCCGCTGCCGGCACCCGCCCCGAGCCACCGGTGTCGCTGTCCAACGCAAAGCCGCAGAGGCCGCGCGCCACCGCCACGGCCGAGCCCGAGGACAAGCCGCCCGGAATGATCTTAGGGTTAAGGGCGTTCTGGCAAAGTAGCTCGGGCGCGCGGGTGCCGTTCAGGCCGGTGGCGAACTGGTCCATGGTGTTCTTGCCGATCAGGATCGCGCCTGCGGCTATGGCGTTGTCGATGGCTGGGGCGGTGGCGGTGGCGAGCGCGCCAAAGCCCGGACAGTTGCAGCTGGTGACAAGCCCTGCGACGTCGAGGTTGTCCTTGACGCAAAACGGGACGGCGGCAAGCGGCAGGTCAACATCTGCGGCAAGGCGCGCCTCGACGGCGCGGGCACTGGCGCGCACGGCCTCTTCGCTGAGCAGCGTCACAAAGCAATCAGGCGCAGCGCGGGCTTCGGCTAGGGCTGTGAGGGCGATGGTCTCGGCACGCTCTCCGGCGGCGAGGCGGGCGTGGTAGGTCTCGAAGGCGGAGGACATGGGCCAAGGCTCGTCTAGCGGGGGTCGAGTGCGCCAGCGAGCGAGACCAGCGCGATGGCCAGCAGCACGAGCAGCGCGATGGCCAGCAGCACGAGCAGCGCGATGGTGCGGTAGTGGGCGTGCGGCAGAAAGCGAAACGCCGCCACGCCCGAAAGCGCGCCCAGCACCACCCCCGGCGTCATCAACGCGGCGATGGTGAGCGTCTCGGCGTTCTGCAGCCCCGTGGCGAGGCTGAGCACGACGGCCAGGGCCGCGCTCAGCGCAATGAAGTAGATCAACACGCCGCGGACCTCGGCGGCTGCCAAGGGGCTCGCAAGCAGTACCAGGACCGCCGGGGGCCCGCTCATGGCAGTAGCCCCGTTGAGCAGTCCCGAGACCACCCCCGCCGCGCCGAGCACCCCGCGCCCAAGGCCGAGCCGGTGGCCTCCCGCCCCCCAGATCGCCGCGACCGAGACGAGGAGCGTCAAGGCGATGGCGATACGCATGGGCTGTTCGGGCATGGCCGCGAGCAGCGTCAGCCCGAGCGGCGTGCCGATCAGCGTGCCAAGGCCAAGGATGCGCAGCACGGGCGAGCGGGCCACCGCGCGCTCAGCGCGCAGCGAGCAGAGACCGATGGCCAGTTCGTGGAGCAAGACAGCAGGCACCGCCAGCGCCGGGCTGATCCCGATGGAAAGCAGCGGCACCGCCGACATGGCAAAGCCAAAGCCCGAATAGCCACGCACCAAGCCACCGATAAAGCCGGCACCGAGCACGAAGGCGATAAAGGGGAGATCGACGCTCACTGGGATGCCTTGGCGCCCGCCTCACGCGCGCTGCTGGGCGAAAGCCTTGGGGCTCTCGGTACGGATGATCTCCAGGCACTGGGCGCGTACTTGGGCGACCTCGGCCAAGGCGATGGTCTCGGGCCTGCGCGGGTGGGGCCGGGCACCGCCTTGCCGTCCATCGTGATGCACTCGATGGTCGGTTTGACAAAGCCCGCCACTATCTTGAGCAACGTCGGCGCGCCCGCGCCCAAAGGCCCGAGCAGACAGACGCATTCGCCAAGCGCCACCGCGGCGTATTGGCCGACGTTGCCCGTGCATTCGGTCGTGAGTTGCTCGGGGCAGGCAAGCATGCCAATGCCCCTCATTCTGCGTATCGCATCGGAGCGCGACAGTTTCAGGAGTTCGCTTTCGAGGCTGGGCATGTATTTTTGCACGAGGTCGGGGTTCTTGGTTAGGTCTCGGTGATCAAGACCCAGGCCCCACCAGCACCCCTCCCGAGAGGTTGGAGAGCACATCGCCGCGCCGGGTGGTCTGCAAGGCCGCGCTCATGGAGTGTGTCCCTTGAGGATGTCCATGATGGCCAGCGCATAGATCTTGGCGGCGGCGACGCTCTTGGTGATCGAGATCCACTCGTTGTCGGCCGCCCAGCCGTCTTCGCCGGGGCCGAAGGTGACGGCGTTCATGCCGGCTTCGCGCAGGCGGATGGTGTCGTTGAAGGCGTTCTTGCGGTTGGGCGCGGGCGTGGTGCCGAGCAGGTGCTCGCTCGCCCGGATGAGCGCCAGGCAGGGCTCCTCGTCGAGCGGCACCGGCGGTGTCGCCTCGACGAACAGCGAGCCCGGCACCTGGCGCACCGCGGCACGGACGCGGTTGGAGCCGCCGCAGAGGCCTTGCACCACCCGGTCGATGTCTTGCAGCACCGAGGCCATGCTCATGCCCGGCACGATGCCGACCACGGCCAGGGTGATGGTGCAGGTGTCGGGCGAGAACTGCATCTCGCCCACCAGCCCGCCGCGGATGCGCACCACCGTGGTGCAGGGCGGGGTGTGGCCGGGAAACGGATCGGCCTTGTGGGTAAAGGACATCTCGGCCAGCGCCGGTAATATCTTAGACGCTTCGATGATCGGGTTGACCACCACATCGGGGCGCCAGATATGGCCCTTCTCGCCGCCGATCTCGATCTCGACCAGGCAGTGGCCCGAGTTGGCGACCGACAGATTGATCCCCCACTCGGGCAGCGCCCCCGCGCCATTGGCCTCGACAGGGCCGCCCCAGGCGGTGGGCTCGGCGGTGATCGAGTAGTCGGCGCGGAGCCCAAGCTCCTGGGTCAGATAGATCGAGCCGTGGGTGCCGTCGCGCTCTTCATCGACGCAAAAGCAGTAGATCAGGTCGCCGTGAAAGCGCACGCCCTCCTCGATCAGCGCTTGGGCTGCGAGCAGACACGAGGCCATGTTGCCGCGCGTGTCCGACGTGCCGCGGGCATAGAGGCGGTCGTCGTGGCGGGTGGCGTCATAAGGCCTGCCCCCAGTCATGGTCCACTTTTCGGGCTCGACGACGGGGTAGGTATCGAGGTGGTCATTGATCATGAGCGACGGCCCCTCGCCCGCGCCTTTGAGCGTGGCCACCACATTGGGCCGCCCGCGCACCGCTTCTGGCAGGCTGACCTCCATGCCGAGCGCGGCCAGCTTGCTCGCAGCCATCAAGGCGATGGCCTCCTCCTCGCCCCCCGGCTGATCGGGATCGAGCGGATTGCCCGCGCGCGGCTGGCCGGTGCGGATCAGCTCGGTGGCCAGCGCCAGCCAGCGCGCCTCGGTGATGCGCTCTAGCACGCGGGCTTCCAGAGCGGTGGGGGCGAAGGCGGTCATGGGCGGCCTATCCGTCTGGCGGTCGGTTGCACTGACTGAAAGCCTAGAGCAATTTCAAAGGAGGTGGAAACACCGATTGGCTTGGAAATTGCTACAAAACAATATCTTGCAACATTTTACGCGAACCAACGTTTGCGCAAAATGCTACAGCGCGGCGCCATGCACCGAACTGCTGCTACTATCGCTGCAAATAGGCGCAAGAAATGCAACGCTGCTGCGCACGGTGTTGGTCTTTCGCCGCACCCTGGCTGAGACCCCCCTGGCCGGCCACACGAGCGTGCGCCTTAGAGCATGAGCGCCGGCCCCAACAGTAGCGTCGAGCAGAAGGGCCACTGTCACTGGCGCCCTGGCCGGCAATCGGGCAGACTAAGCCCCTG
>JBCDHK010000087.1:0-11746 GCA_038750185.1 Pseudomonadota bacterium | reverse complement strand
CCGGGCCCGGCACAGTGGCTCCCCCAGGCACTCGGATAGCTAGTATCGCCGCGCGCAGGATCCTCTGGAAAGTGTGCATGTATGGCCATTTCCTCAACCACCGCGGGCGTCTTGCCCCGAACCGCCGGGGGAGAGGGTCCGGGCAAGGCGGCGTCTTTGCAGCCACTCCAGCCGCGGGGCGGTAAGGCTGGCCTCACCCTGTTTTGTCGAGCAGGTCTATCGGGGGTATCGGTGCTCTCGACGGCGCTCTGGTGGCGCTGGGCCCGGGTGGCGGAGCGTTGGAGCGGGAGGCGCATGGCGGTGGGGGGCTCCACACCACCGTAGCGAAACAGAGCCGCCCACGACAAGTTGACGGTCTGGCCCAAGAGCCGGTTTGGGTCTGGCCGAGGCCGTCTACGAGCGTGGGAAGCCCGCTCGGTGCCGGAAGCTCCATGGGTGGCGCTGCACGACAAGGCGTCTCGTGGGGTGCTGCTGTCATGGCGTTTTGAATTGGGCTCTGAGGGGCACCAAATGAGATTTGCTGAAAAATTAGGCGAATTGGAACGCTTGAACGTTGATTGCAGCAAGGCTTGTCTGGCTTATACATTGAAAATCTGCATGTCAGCATTGACTTTCATCGCTGTTACACTGAGGAGAAAGTCTGAAATCTTCAGCCCAATCACCAAATTGCCGCATGCAATGGCGTGATAGAGGAGCAATTCCAGGTTTAGGAGATGGCTGTGCATAAAAAATCATCAGTCGTAATGCGCAGAGGCGTGATCTCGGTTGCAGGCATGGCTGCGGCTCTCCTTTTGGCCACGCCAGCCGCCGCCGAGCCCATGAAAATCAAGGTCGGCCATCTAGTGGCCCTCGACATGGCGCCGCTGTTCGTTGCCCATGCGGGCGAGTGTTTTGCCGAGCATGACATCGAGGCGGAGACGGTGTTCTTCGCCAATCCGGGCGACAACAACGCCGCGCTGGCCGGCGGTGCCATCGACTTCAGCATCAATCCCTTCACACTGCCGTTCTTCGCCGCCAACAGCGGCGTGCCGATCCGGGTGGTCGCCGCAGCCGGGGGATGGGGCATCATGGAGGTGGTGGCCCAACCTGAGACCGGGCTCGCCTCGATGGCCGATCTCAAGGCCTATGTGGACGCGGGCAAACCGGCCCTCAAGATCGCAACGCTCCAAGGCGACACGCTCGAACTGATCCTGACGCGCGAATTCGACAAACACGGCGTGCCCACCGATGCGGTGGAGCTGATCTACTTCAACGACCTCTTGGCCATGGTCGAGGCGTTTCGCTCGGGCAACGTCGATATCTTGAGCCACATCAAGCCCTACACCACCGACATGGTGCTCTCAAAGGGCGCCAAAGTCCTGACCACCAACGCCGAGACCTGGACACCGACCACCCCCAACACGGTGATTAGCGTCCTGGAGGAGACCTTGGCTGAGCGCCCCGAACTGGTCGAGGCCTACCTCAAGAGCATGCAGTGCAGCGCCGCCATCCTGAACGAAGACCCCGAGCGCGCCGTCGATCTCCTGTCCACCGGCACCTATTACCGCGTCGCGCCCGAGGTGCTGCTCACCGCGCTTGAGACCCAGCCGGCCCCGATCACCTTCACCCCCGATGTCGAGGCGGTCCAAAGTGTGCTGACCGACCTCACCAACCTCGGCTATGTGAGCGGTGATACCTCGGCGCAGGACATCTTCCGGCTGGACATCATCAAGTCGCTCGAAGGCGAATGATCTCCGAGAGTGCCAAAGGGATCGGGATCGGGATTGGCTTTGTCGCCCTCTTGATCGGCCTCTGGGAGCTTTTGGGGGCACGCGGCGGTGTGGCGCTCACGGCCGTGCTGCCGCCACCGAGCCAGTTTCTCGGCACCATTGCCGAGAGCGGCTTCAAGATCGGCCTCGGCGCGCAGGCGGCGCCCGTGTGGGACTCGGCGCTCTCCACCCTGGGGCGGGTCTTTGCGGGTATGGCCGTGGCCTTTGTCCTGGCCATCCTCACCGGCGCGCTCCTCAGCCTGTCCAAAGTGGCGACGTGGTGTCTGCGCCCGGTGCTGCACATCCTGGCCCCCATCGCGCCCATCGCCTGGATCCCGACCGCGATCGTGGTGTTTGGGATCTCCAACATGACTGCGGTGTTCATCGTGTTCATGGGCGTCTATTTCGTGCTGACGATTGCGACCCTGGCCGAGATCGAGCGCGTCCCGGCGGAGTATCTGACTGTTGCCGAAAACCTGGGCGCAAGCCCGGCTGAGCGCTGGGTGTCGGTGGTGGTGCCCGCGATCCTGCCTGGCATCTTCATGCTGTTGCGCACGAATTTCCTGGCTGCCTGGATGGCGGTGCTGGTCGCGGAGATGGTGGGGCTGCGCGACGGGCTTGGCGCGATCATCATGATGGGGCGCAATCTGTTCAACAACGAGTTGATCATGTTCGGCATGGTGATCATCGGTGTGACTGGCTTTTTGGTCGACAAGGTGCTGGCCTTGATCGGGGCGCGGCTGTTGTGGTGGCGCTCATGAAGGATGCCGCGCCAGCCCGGACCGCGCTCGGGGCAGTCCCCGAGGCCGCGGTGGCCCGTCGCGACCGGACCGTCCTCAAGGCCGAACGCGTCAGCGTGGACTTCAAGGTCAAAGGGGGCGAGACGTTCCGGCCGCTACAGGATTTCTCCATCGACATCGCAGAGGGCGAGATCACCTGCATCCTCGGCCCTTCGGGCTGTGGCAAGAGCACGCTCTTGCGCGCGCTCGGTGGTTTTCTGCGTCCGGAGGAGACGGGCGGCGTGCTCTGGCAGGGGCGCTATCTGACCCGGCCCAACACCGACATCGTGTTGATCTTCCAAGAGAACAACCTCTACCCCTGGCTGACCGCCCGGGGCAATGTGGGTTTTGGCGCGCGCTATCGCATGGGCCGTGCCGAGCGGCGGCGGCGGGTCGAGGACATGCTGGCGCGGCTTGGCCTCTCGGAGGCGGCCGATCGCTATCCCCACCAGCTCTCCGGCGGCATGCGCCAGCGCACCGCGATCGGGCGTGCGCTCGTCAGCGATCCCCAGGTGCTGTTGCTCGACGAGCCCTTCAGCGCCCTCGACGTGAGCTTGCGCCGCCGCATGCACCAATTGCTGCTGAAGATCTGGGCCGAGACCCACAAAACCATGGTGATGGTCACCCACAACGTCGAGGAGGCGATCCTGGTCGGCCACCGCGTGGTCGTCCTCGGCGGCCCGCCGGCGGCGATCACTCGCGACGAAGACACCCGCGCGCCCTCGCTGAAAGACCGCTATCACCGCGATTTTCTGGCGCTGCAAAAGACCCTCGAAGACGCGATCTACTGAACCGGAGGACCCAATGAACGGCATTCACGACATGGGCGGTCTCCACGGCTTTGGCCCCGTCGAGGTCGAGGTGGACGAGCCCGTGTTCCACACCCGCTGGGGCGCGCGCGTCTATGCCATGACCCAGGTGATCGACACCACCGGGGTCTGGAACCTGGACGAGCACCGCCACGAGATCGAGTTGATGACGCCCCAGGCCTACATCCTCGACGGCTATTACGGCCGCTGGCTGTTTGCCATGGAGAGCATCCTGACCCGCAAGAACATCCTCGACAAAGCCGAGATCGACCGGCGCGTGGCCGACATCGAGGCGGGCGCCGAGACGACCCCTGTGACCACGCCTGCGGCCACCCCCGCCACCAAGACTGGGCGCAACTGGCCGCTGACCGAGGATCAAAAGATCCGCTGGGGCGCCTGGCGCCACGAGAAGGACGCCGAGATCGTGCCGCGCTTTGCGGTCGGCGACCGCGTGCGCGTGCGCAACCTGCACCCGGAGGGCCACACCCGCCTCACCAGCTACATCCGCGGCAAGACCGGCGAGGTCGCCATCGTCAACGCCCAAGCCTGGGTGCTGCCCGACACCCGCGCCCACAACGCCGGCGAAAACCTGCAGCCGGTCTACAATGTGGCCTTTCCCGCCAGCGAGGTCTGGGGCCCCCAGGCCGAGGCCAATGTCATGGTGAATGTCGATCTGATGGAGGACTATCTGGAACTGGCGGAGAGCGCCTGATGCCGCACGATCATGACCATGAGCAGGACAAGCCCTGGCAGGCGGTGCGCACCGAGGCGATCGAGGCGCTCTTGCACGAGATCGGGGTGATCGACAGCGCCCGTGTCGACGAGATCGTCCACCACTACGAGGAGCAGGTGGGCCCCAAGACCGGCGCGCGCGTGATCGCCCGGGCCTGGAGCGATCCCGCCTTCAGGGAGCGCCTCTTGCAGGACGGGCTTGCGGCCTGTGCCGAGCTTGGCATCGGCGGGCCCGAGACCGAGTATCTGCATGTGCTGGCGAACACGCCCGAGGTGCACAATGTGGTCGTTTGCACCCTCTGCTCGTGCTACCCGTGGCCGATCCTCGGCCTGCCGCCTGCTTGGTATAAATCCAGCGCCTATCGCTCGCGCATGGTGCGCGAGCCGCGCAGGCTTCTCGGCGAGATGGGTCTCGATCTGCCCGAGAGCGTGAAGATCCAGGTCTGGGACAGCATCTCCGAGATCCGCTATCTGGTGCTCCCCGAGCGGCCCGCAGGCAGCGACGCGCTCGATGAGGACGCGCTGGCAGCCCTCGTGACCCGCGATGCGATGATCGGCGTGGCCAAGCTGGCGCCCGTGTCTCCTGTATCGCGAGAGGGCGCGCCGTGAGCGCCTCCCTCCCCGCCACCGGCGCCCGCGCCTTTTGCACAGCACACGATACCGCCGCCCCCCTCTCCCAGCAGCGCTTTGCCTCGCCCTGGGCCGCGCGGCTCTTTGGCCTCACCATCGCCCTCTCCGAGACCGGCGCCTTCAGCCTGGCCGATTTCCAAGCAGCCCTCACCGCCGCAATCCACGAGCACGAGGCCGACGCGCCGATCGAGGACGAGGCGGCGTATTACGGCTGCTGGCTCCAGGCGCTCTGCGCGTTGACGGCCGAGGCGGGATTGCTCGACGAGGCCGCGCTCACGCACTCGGAGCGGGCGGTCACTGAGCGCCTCATTGCCCTGCGCCACGAGCACACGCACAAGCCGCGCCGGATCGCGCCCCTGGTCGTGGCCTGAGCTTGGCCATGAGGCTCTCCGAGTTCGACATCAAGCACCTGCGCACCTTTCTGGCGGTGGTCGAATGCGGCGGCTTCACCGCGGCCGAGGACGTGCTGAACGTCAGCCAATCCACCGTCAGCATCACCATCGCGCAGCTGGAGCGCCGCCTCGGCTATCGCCTGTGCGAGCGGGGGCGGGCAGGCTTTGCCCTGACGCCGCGCGGCGAAGAATTGTACAAGCAGGCGCTCACCCTCGCCAAGGCGGTGGCGGACTTCGAGGAGGGCGCGCGGGGCCTCAAGGGGGCGCTCTCGGGCAGGCTGCGCCTTGCGCTCATCGACAATGTCATCACCGACCCCAAGTGCCCGCTCCGCGGCGCGCTCGCCGCCCTTGAGAACGGGCCGCGGATCTCCATCGATATCCTGCCGCCCTCCGAGATCCTCGATGCCGTGGCCACCGGGCGCGCGGATGTGGGCATCAGCATTGTCGAGCAGCGCCAGCCGCGGCTCTGCTATCAGGCCCTCTATGCCGAGACGGACCTCTTGTTTTGCGGGCGGGCGCATCCGCTCTTTGAGGTCCATGACGACGAGGCGCTGCGCCGCGGTGCGACGCGCGCGCCCAAGGTCGTGCGCTCCTTCCTCAAGCATCAGGATTTTCTGCTGGTCAGCGACCGCGAGGACACGATCCGCGCAACGATCACCAACCTGGAGGCGGCGGCATTTCTGATCCTGGCTGGCACCCATATCGGCTTTATGCCAGAGCATTTCGCCGCCCGCTGGGTCGAGCGCGGCGAGATGCGGGCGATCTTGCCCCATGAGTTGCACCGCCGTTCGGAACTGATCGCCATCACCGGCTCCGAGCGCCGTCACACGCCCGTGGTGCGCCGTTTTCTGGACGCCTTGACCGCGGCGCCGCTGCCGCTGGAGACGACAGCCTGAAGGCGCAAGAGGCACGCGCACGCAGCCTTGAGGGGAGACGCCATGACCCAAGCCCGACACAGGATTACCGCCGCGCCCTATGCCTGGCCCCACGACGGCGATCTGCGCCCCGAGGCGACCGCGCTCATCGTGATCGACATGCAGCGCGATTTCTGCGCGCCTGGCGGCTATGTGGACGCCATGGGCTATGACATCGCGCCTGCGCGCAAGATCGTGCCGACCATCGTCGAGATCGTCCGCCGGGTCCGCGACTGGGGCGGTACGATCATCCTGACGCGCGAGGGCCATCGCGCCGATCTTGCGGATCTGCCGCCGTTCAAGCTGTGGCGCTCCAAGAACGGCGGGGCGGCGATCGGGGCGGAGGGGCCCATGGGGCGGCTCTTGGTGCGCGGCGAACGCGGTTGGGACTTCATCCCCGAACTCGCCCCCCAGCACGGCGATCTGGTGGTGGACAAGCCCGGCTACAGCGCCTTCCACGCCACCGATCTCGAACAGATCCTGCGCGCGCGCTGTATCCGCAAGCTGATCGTGACGGGCGTGACCACCGATGTCTGCGTCCACTCCACGGTGCGCGATGCCACCGACCGCGGCTATGAGTGCCTGGTGGTCGGTGACGCTTGTGCAGCGACCCACCTCGCCAACCACCGCGCCGCCTTGGAGACGATCGCGACCGAGGGCGGCGTGTTCGGTGCGGTCACGAGCGCGGTCGAGATCGATTTTCCCTGCTAGAGACGGCGTCGGTGGCGTAGCGCGTGGGGGGGCACTGCACGTTGGTATCAGGGCAACGTGGCAATGCCGCCAGGGGTCTTCGTGCGCTGTAACGCTCACTGGACAATTAAAATGTAAGATATTACCGATTTCTATCGGGCATTGCATGTCCGATGTGCATGGACTTTGAACAAGATCGCTTGGTTGCGTTGTTCAAGTGTAGGGGGACAGTGAATTGCAACCTCAAAATAGCCCGCAGCAGCCATCCTATTACGACCAAGTGATGGCTTCCTTGTCCTTTGGCGACTTGTTCGGCGCTGTAAATGCCACCGTTAATGCGGTCGGTGGGCCGACCTATGCCCAGGCCGACAGCTTGTTTGGCCTTAATGACCTGTTCTTGGCGCAGATCAGCCAGGCGATCGATGTGGTCAACGACTTGGCCTTCAATCAAGGCGTCATCGCCGCGTCCACGGCGTTTCAAATCCTGGGGCCGCTGCATGACGCGGCGACCCTAGCGCAGCGCTGGTCGACCGCCTACAGCAATGTGCGCCTGGCCCAAGACGCTGGCGAGATGACCGGTGGCCTGGCGCTTGTCGGTGGGACGGCGGGGCAAATCTCGCTTCTGGTGACGGGGGCGGCCTCGGGCCTGGCCCTGCTGGCCGTGGCCTTTCCGCCCGCAGCCCCGGCGCTTCTGACTGCGGCGGCGGGGTTGAATGCCATGGGCAACACGCTCAACGCCATTCAAAGCAAGATCGGCGATGTCTCGGCTCTGGTGACCGCCATCGACGCTGCCCTGGCCCAAGCCAATGCGGACGGCGGCCAGCCGGTCATCATCCCCGAGCTTCAGGCGCCCGATGGAACGGTCATCAGCCCCGAGATCCGCATCGAACCGGGTGATGGCCTGGATGATGTGACAATCCCCATCGGCCAGCAGCCAGGGCTGAATGGCCAGACCCCGCCGGGTGGAGGTATCACGACCCCGGAGCCGCCTGGAGCCGGCCCTCAGGGGGGCGGAGGCGGCTCGGGCAACGGCGGTGGCTCGGGTAATGGCGGTGGCTCGGGTAATGGCGGCAGCAACGGCGGTGGTGGCGGCAGCGGCGGTGGCGGCAACGGAAACGGCTCGGGGCTGGGCGGCGGCACACCGGCAGCGCCTTATCGGGCACCGCCTTGGTTGCGCGACAGGCTGCGTGATCGTGACCGCGATGGCGATGATGGCGGCGATAATGGCAACGGGAGCGGCAACGGCGGCGGCCCTGGGCAAGGCGACATACGCCCACGCGATCCGCTGGTGCTCGATCTCGATGGCGACGGGATCGAGCTTCTCGATCCGGGCATGCCGCCGATCTATTTCGACTATAGCGGCAACGGTGTGGGCACGCTGACCGGCTGGGTCGACCCCGATGACGGGCTTTTGGCCCGCGATCTCGACGGCGACGGCTTGATCGCGACCCAGGCGGAATTGTTTGGCACTGCGACCATCGATGCCATCACCGATCTCGCCGCCGAGGACAGCAACTTCGACGGCTTTATCGACGCCAATGACACGATCTGGCCGACGCTGCGCGTCTGGCGCGACCTGGACTCCAACGGGGAGAGCAGAGCGGCGGAGATCCAGACGCTCGACGAGATCGGCATCGTCAGCATTTCCCTGGACCAGCGCATCTCGAATTTCACCGTGGGCGACAACCTGATCTACGGCACCACGACCTACGAAACCGTCTCGGGCCAGGCCTTGGCGGCGGGGGCGGTGTTTTTCGGGGTCAGCGAACTGGACACCCGCACCGTACAGCTGCCGAATTTCGGGCCGGGCTCGCCGTTCTTTGCCATCCCCAATGTCAAAGGCTACGGCGATCTGCAGGATTTGCGGGTGGCAAGCTTTGACGATCCGATGCTGGCTGCTCTGGCCAACGCCCTGGTCGCGGATCTGCCCAACCTGACCGGTCTTGAGACCCTGCAACGGTTCGAAGCGCTGGCGCTGAAATGGGCTGGGGTTGAGGATGTGTTCTCGGGGTCGAGGCCCTTTGAGCTCAACCCGCAACAGGAGGCCTTTCTGGAGGTCGTCGCAGGGCCGCCTGAGACCCAGGCACGTTCGGCGCCCGAGATTGCGCTGCGCCAGGATTTCTATGCCCGCTTCATCGACTCGCTCGTGCTGCGCTTTGCCATCGAGGCCACCCAGCGCACCCTCTTCGAGACGCTCGCCACCGCGGGCGGAGAGGCCGTCGCCGAGAGCCCGCTCTTAGCGCTGACCTACCTCAACGTCGATCCGCTGAGCGGGTTTATCACCGGCTCGTTCGAGCGGGTGTTCTATGAGATCGGAACCCGCCTTCCCGAGGACCCCAAGGCGGCCTTTGCGGCACTTGAGGCGGTGATGCCGCTGCTGTCGGCTTTGGAGGGAGAGTATTTCACCGAGGAACTGGATTTTACTCTCACGAACGAAGTATTCGATGCGGCCGCTCTGGCCAATCTACAAAAATACATTCCCAATCCGACCGTGGCCAACTATGGCTTTTCCCTGATCAACCGCGGCGACGCGACCTTCGGCACCGACGGCGACGACACGCTTGCGCATGGGCTGAGCACCTACGAGAGCTTCACCGGGCGCAGCCACATCGTCGACTTGGGCCAGGGCGATGACAGTTTCGATGCCAACGATCCCACGGTCGGCTCGCAAGACGGCGTGGCCGGCGCGGCGCCCTGGGATTTCAGCTTTATCTATGAGGCGGGGGACGGCGTCGACACCATCGACGTCACCAATGCGATCGGCCGGCACAAGGTGTTCTTGCCCGATATCGATGCCCTCTCCGTCGAGCTTGAGACCTCACCCGACGGCCTGGACGCGGTACTGCGCTTTGGCGACGGCGGCAAACTGAGCTTCGTCAATTTCTTTGCGCCAGTGCAGGGCACTAATCAGCGCTCGCTGACGATCTATACCTCGGATGGAACGGTGATCGCGCCGGATGGGGCGCCGTCGAGCGGGGTCTTTATCAGCACGGACGCCGATGAGACCTTCACCGGCGATGTCAACCGAACCGACAGCTATTTCTACAGCACCGGTGGCGGGGCGGACCAAATCATCGAAGGGGCTGGGGTCCAGGCCGAGGCCTTTTTCGAGGACACGCTTGTCCTGACCGATATCCTGCGCAGCGAACTGATCACCTCGGTGGAAGGGGACGATCTGGTCCTGACCTTCACCAATGGCCAACCCGGCGACAGCTTGCGGCTGGTCGATCAGCTTGCACCCATCAATCCGTTTTTCCTGGTGGCTGGCTACCGCATCGAAAACGTCCGCTTCGAAGATGACACCACGCTGAGCGCACAAGGTGTGATCGACGACATGCTGGCCAACCAGGCCACGGCGGGCGACGACACCATCGACGGGCTGCGCTATGACGACGTGCTGGTGCTGAGCCCTGGCACGGACTTGCTGCGCGGGTTGGACGGCGCCGATCTTTACGTGCGCCCTGTGGAGGCAGCCGGCGATACGGTGATCGACGATGACGGCCTGCGCGGGAGTGCCGTCGACACCGCCCGCGTCGATACGCTCGCCATCGAAGGGTTCACGAGCGGCCAGGCAAGCTTTGCCCGCCAAAGCCGGGACGTGGTGATCACGCTGCCCAACGGCACGGTGACGCTGCGCAACCAAGCATCCAGCAACCCCGCCGATCTGATCGAGCTGGTGGTGTTCGAGGACCGCGCCTTCGACGCAGCCGCTCTCACGCTGGAACTCTTCCCGATCACCGGCAGCTTCATCCCGCTCATGGGCGATGCCACCAGCGAGACCCTGACCGGAACCGCCGCGGATGAGTTGCTGAACGGCGGCGGCGGGGGCGACACGCTGATCGGAGGGGCTGGCAATGACATCTACGAATTCGGCACCGGCTCGGGCGATGTCACCATCCAAGAGAACGGCGAGGCCGCCAACATCAGCGCCGATCGGGTGGTTTTCCTCGATCACGCACCCGCCGATCTGACGATCTCCGAACAAGGGAGCAATGTCGTCATCGAGGTGTCGGCGACGGGCCAGCGCCTGACCCTGGATCGGCAGTTGAGCAGTGCCTCGCGCGGTGTCGAAGAGCTGCGCTTTGCCGATGGTACGGTGTGGAACGCCCAGACCCTGGCCGACAACGCCGCGCTGCGGGGCACGGATGTGGGCGAACGGATTTTCGCCGGAAACGGCCCCCAGCTGATCATCGGCGAGGCCGGGGACGACGAGCTATTCGGCGGCGGGGGCAACGACATCTACGAGTTCAGGCCCGGCGACGGCTTGGACGTCGTGATCGACGGCACCGGGGCGAGGAACGAGGAGGCCAACCTGCTGCGCCTGCCCGAAACCGCCTTCGAGGATCTGCGGATCGAGTTGTCGGGCACCACCTCGCTGTTGCGCGATATCACGCTGCGCTACAGCGCGAGCGATGCCGTGACGCTGCGCAACGCCAACGCCACCGACGATTTCCCCACCATCAGGCCGATCCAACGCGTCGAGCTTGGCGATGGCACGGCCCTGACCGACACGGACTTGCGCATGATGGCGGTGCGCTTTGGCACCGATGCGGCGGAGACGATCACCGCCTCGGGGCGCATCGACGGTCTGGGCGGAGACGATCTGCTGGTCGCCTCCGGCGGCGAGGGGATCTTCCTGTGGCGCCCCGGCTCCGGCAACGACACCATCGAGAGCCGCGGCTTTGACGGCGGCCTGGGGGTGGTCGAGATCGAGCAGCTCCAGCGCGCCGATGTCAGCTTCTCCCGGGATGGCCTGAACCTGGTCATCACTCAGACCGCAAGCGGCGAGACGCTGACGATCAACGACCAATTCCAGCCAGTGCAAAACGGGCGCAAAGGCGGGGTCAACCAGGTGGTCTTCCAGGGCGAGACCCTGGATCGGCGGGCCTTGGCAGAGGCCTCCCTGACACCGGCGACCGCGAACGCCGAGACCATCACCGGCGGTGCCGATGCGGAGATCTTCGAGGGGCTGGGCGGGGATGACACCCTCATCGGCGGGCGCGGCGCGGACACCTATCTGTGGCGCAAGGGCGATGGCAACGACAGTTTCGT
>JBCDHK010000086.1:0-11780 GCA_038750185.1 Pseudomonadota bacterium | reverse complement strand
GGGGCATCCACCACATCAATGCCGCCGCCCGCATGGATCCGCAAGGCGCAGTCCTCGACCGCATAGATCTTCAGCCCGTCGACCCAGAGCGCGCCCCGGCCGCGTATCAGGCGCTCCAAACGGCCATCGCTGTCCCGCACAGTCTCGATCGCCAGGATCTCTATCTCGGAGGTGACTTGGCGGTTGGTCGGCACCACTTGGCCGCGGTAGCGCCAGGATAGTGGCTCACCTAGCGCCGGCGCCTCGAAACGCGGGGCCTCGATGCCCGCAGCCAGCCCCTTCAGCCGGGCGGCGGCCTTCAGGAGTGAGAGCACCGCCTCCAGTCCGAGCGAGCCGGGTTGGACCGGGTCTTCGAAGAAGTGCGCTTTGAAATACCAGGCGCGTGGGTCGATAGTCTGGCGGGCGACGGCGCGTCCGAGCCCCGCCGCGCCGCCCTCGGGGTCGAACCCGGTCACGGCATCGAGCATCGCCAGCCGGCCCGAAGGTGTCGCCGGGGCATCCGTTCCGAGGCCTGGCCCAGGCGGCGGGGGCAACGTGTCGAGGGCTGTGCGCTCGGCCTCCTTTACCGGCAGGCCCTTTTGCTGGGTGAGGGCTGCGGGCGGGAAGAAGCCGAAGGCGGTCTTGAGCGTGGCCGCCGTCTCGCCGTGCAGGCGGCAGAGGAGGTCGTAGAACACGATGGTGGTGGTGCCGGCGGTGGCGTGGCGCAGGAAGGTGACCTCGATCTCCAGCGTGCCCGCCTCGGGGCCGATCTCACGCAGGATATGCAGGCCGTCACCGTCGAGATTGCGAAAGCGCACATCGCCGGCCAAGGCAAAGCCCATGTAGCTCCCGAGCCAACCGCAGGGTTGGAGCAGCACTTCGGTCAGCACCGAGAACGGCATGGTGCCGGTGCCGCCGTCTTTGAAATACCAGGCGTCGGGGTCGACCTCACAGGCCGAGCAGAGCCGTCCGCCGGGGGTGGGCACGCCCGGCGGGCAGTCGAGCGATAGGATGTGGGAGACGAAGTGGTAAGGCGGCGCCGGCAGCCGCGGTGCCTTGCGCCCCGGCGCGTCCAGAGCGCGGTACATCGAGCCGAAGGCATCCCCTGGCGGGCCGAGCGCACAGGCCATAAGCGCCTCGTGATCCCCCGGCACATCGCCCACCGGCGAGACGATGCGGGGCGATGCTCCCGTGCGGGGCGGCAAGGGCCAGGCGGGGGTGAGCTGCAAGCCGATCCGCTCGCACAAAAACACCTTGAAGCCGTCCGAGCGCGCCAGGAGGGCGGCATAGACGGTGGGCTCGGGCCCGGCATGGATCTCCTCGACGAACACCTCGTAGGTGATGCGGTGGGCGCGGTCGGGCACCACTTGGCCGCGGCAGGAGAAGCGAAACGCCTCCCCCGCCACCGGGCGAAAGCGCCAGCCATCGCATTCCAGGGTGAGGCCGAGGGCGGCTATCAGCGTCATCAGCGCCTGTACTGCCGCCTCGGCCATCAGCGTGCCGGGCATGCAGGGGTCGTTGAGGAAGTGGCCGTCGTAGAACCAGGCGTCGGTCGGCACGTCGGCCTCGGCGCAGAGATAGCCGCGCCCGAGCGGGCCGCCCTTGGGCTCGAAGGCGCTGATACGGTCGATCAGGCGCATGCGGGCGCCGGCGATGCGCGGTGTGGCGGTGTGGGCGGCGGCGCGCTCGAACCCTGGGCCGAAGCAGGTGTAAGGGTCACCCGCGGCGAAGGCTGCGATCTCGGCCTCGGAGAAGGCGCGTTTGGTGCTGGCGTTGGGGGTTGGATCTACCTGCGCGCCGGGGTGGGAGGTGTGGTCCTCGGGCGTCCAGAGCACGCCGTCCGAACCGGCCAGTTCGCTCTCGGAGAAGAACCCCGCCTGCCCCTCGCGCACGCTGGAGACCAAACGCTCGCCGATCCGGCTGTCGTAGCTGAAGAAGAATAGCCGGGTGTCGCCGAGGCGGGCGTGGCCGTCGATGTGGATCTGGAAGCGCAGCGTGTCGCCAACGGTTGGCAGCGGCCCGCCGTGAAACGTCACCTCGCAGCCGAGCAGGCGGTAGACCCGCTCGCCGCGGTTGAGAAAATCACAGCCGAGCCAGGAGATCAGCAGAAGGTCCGCTTGGCCCGCCTCGATGACGATGCCAAAGGGCATGGCCTCGCCGTCGAGATACCAGGCGCCCTCGACCACATCGGTCTCGGTCCAGCAGATCCCGCGGCCCATGGAGCCGGGCTCGGCCTCGATGCCGAGCACCCGGTCGACCAGGAGTAGGGGTGGCTGGGGCATGCGGCATTGGCGGGCGTGGGCGTCCTGCTCGGCAAAGCGCGGGCCGAAGACGCTGGAGATGCGCCCGCCGGCCAGGGTCTCCAGGGCGGCGCGGTCGTAGGACGGACCGCTTGGAGGGCGCCAGTCCAGGGCACGCAGGGGCGGTCTTGGCCGGTTGGAGGTGCTTTGGCGGCGGGGGGCGGGAGGCGTGGCGGCAGTAGTCTCGCGCGCTGGCGGTGTGGGGGACGGCAGCGCGGAGGCAGCTGCCAAGTCCGGTGCGTGTGGGAGTATCTGGAGTGCTTCGGCCACGGGCAGGGCAGTGCGCGCAGCAGCCTTCTGGAAGGGGCGCGGCATCGCCACGGGGATCGGCGGCTGGGGAAGCACTTCGGCGGTGGCTGGTGTCGAGACTGGGCGGGGCGGCCAATCCTTGGGCGGGCGCACTGGCGGCAGATGCGTTGGCAGGCTGAGGACAGGCGCCGCCGCACCCTCCGCCCCGGTCTCGTCCAAACCGCCGCGCAGCCGCGCCAAGCGCGCTCCGAGCCCCGCCATATCGAGCGTCACGCCCGCCGCAAACAGCCCCGCCGCCGCCTCGGCGAGACGTAGCAGGGCATCGGGTCCACCCCGGCCTGGCGTTACCACCGTGACGTCCGGATGATCGAGGGTAGCCGCGATGGCCGGGGCCAGGGCCGCCCGCGGGCCAACATCGACGAAGATCCGCGCACCGTCCTGGTAGACCCGGCCGAGCAGTGGGCGCAGATCGAGACGGCCCAGCACGGCATCGGCATAGGCGGTGGCCAGGGCCTGGGCGTCCAGAACGGCGGGTGCCGCGTTGGCGCCGTGGTAGAGGCGCGCCTTTGGCACGGCTTTGGGGGCATGGCGGGCCAGTGCCGCCACCAGAGGTCCGCGCAGCGCTTCGGCAAAGGGTCCGTGGGCGGCGAGCGTCACTGGCAGGGGTCCGCTGACGGCCCCCCCCAGCAGAGCAAGGACACGCGCACACGCCGCCTCGGGCCCCGAGACGACACAGTGCCGATCCGCCGTGATCACCGTAAGAAAAGCCTGCGCCACCTGGGCAACTGCGGCCTCGACGTCCTCCACAGGGGCGAACAGGTCGAGATTGACCCAGTCGAGTGGGGCCTCTGGCGGCAGGCGCAGCCATTGGCGCACGGGCGTGAAAGTCTCGCCAAGCTCGCGGTGGAAGGCCTCAAAAGCGGCTCGGTGCGTGTTGTCGTGGGTGCGTGGCCAGACGCCCTAGGCCAGCAGCATGGTCTCCTCGCCGAGCGAGAGGCCAAAGCAGGCGTCCGGGCAAACTCCGAGGCCCTCCCGCAGGATACGGTCGTAGAGGAGCGACAGAGCGATGGTCAGGTGGGCTTGATCGCGCGAGCGGCGCGGCGGCGGGCCGTTCAGGAGGGAGGCGATGGCTTCGCTGTCCCCGGCCTCCCCGTCCCCGGTATCCCTATCCCCGGCCTCCCCATAGGCCCGGCAAAGCGCGCCCATCGTCTCGGGAAAGGCGAGCAACACCCGCTGGGCCTCAGCCGGATCGGGTGCGCCAAGCCCCGGGTACGCAAAAGCGATATCCCCCGCAGCCGCGCCCTCGCCGTAGTGGATCCCCGGCCCTGCGGGGGTGCGGCCCTCGGCGAGGAGAGCAGCGGCGCGGGTGAGGCGCTCCACCAGGCTCGCGTGGGTTGGGGCTACCACGGCCAGGCGGCATCGTCCGGTAGTCTCTTGAGGAGGTGTGGTGGCCGCATCCCCCGCCAGCCGCGCCAAGGCAGACCGGTCATCGGCGCTGGCAACGGCCAGCCAAGGGGCATCGGGCAGCAGCCCCGCCACTGGTGCTCTGGGAGAGGCCTCAAGCTGGGCCGACTGGCACCAGCCCGCAAAGCTTTGCGCTGTGAGGTGGCGGGTCGTTCCGGGGTGGATCCGGGGCGCCCCGGGATCTGCTGCCCCGGCTGCGGCACAGCCAAGGGCGTGGCCAAGCGCCAGGGCAAGATCGACCACCGCTCGCGCCGCGTGCGGGCGCGCTGGCGCGCCATCAAGGACGGGCGGTTCGTGGCACACGCCTGCCGCCGCGCGCGGGCGGTACTGGGGTGGGCGGTACTGGGACGGCGCCACCTCCAGGGTGGCCAGCACCGGATTGCCAGCCTGCTCAGCCAGCGAGCGCCGCATCAGCGCAACCAGACAAGCGCCATCGGCCAGGGGCGGCGCTTCGGGCGAGAGCCGTTTGAGAGCCTCAGTGTGCAAGGGCGCCTCGCAGGCCTCCACCGCTCCGGCCAGCGCGAACTCGATCTCGCCCTGGCGTAGCAGATCGGCGGCGTGTTCGAGAGCTGCCAGCCCGGGGAGTTCCTCCGCCGATACGGTCAGCCCAAGGCCCGCGAAATCATGTTGCACGTTGAGCCGGTTGGCCGGCAGGTTCGGCATTGGCCCAAGCGTGCCCGCCGCCCCCCGCAGACCGCCGATGGCCTCGTCCAGTGCGGCAATGCTAGCGGCGTCGGGCAGGTCCTTCTCCAAGCAGGCCGCCACCGCGCGCCAGAACAGTCCCATGCGTCCGGCGTCCGGGTCGCAGCCCATGCCGACGATCACGCCGCGGTGGGCGCGAGGCGGCAGCGTCAGTCCTTCGAGCGCCATGGCCGCGGCCTCCAGAGCCAGGGTCTGTTGGGCCAGACAGCCTTCGAGATCGCGCGGCGGGAAGCAGAGGCCCTTCATCGGCAGCCTCACGTGGGCGGTGCGCGGATGTACCGAGAGGCCTAGATCGGTCAGCGCGTCGAGGCCGCGGCGCTCGCCGAGGATCAGGCCGAGGCCGCAGATCACGACAGGATCGTTTTTGGGGTCGTCTTTGAGGGTGGTCTGCGTTGGCCGGGCGGCTGGGCGCGGCGCCGGCACGGCATCGGGGGCAGCGAGCACCAGATGGGCGTTGTTGCCGCCGAAGCCGAAGGTGCTGAGCCCGGCAATCCGAGGGGCGGCCTCGGGCCAGGGTTCGCCCTCTTGCAAGGGGCGGAGCGGCCCGCTGGCAAAGGCGTCGTGGGGGTCCTCGGCATGCAGCGTCACTGGGCGCAGGCCCTCGGCAAAGGCGCCGGTCAGCTTCAGCACGCCGGCAAGACCGGCGACGGTGATGCCATGGCCGATGTTGGACTTGATCGAGCCGACCGGCATGTCCCGTTGCCCGGCGAACACACCGTTCAGGCAGGCGATCTCGACGCCGTCGCCAACGCGCGTGCCCGTGGCGTGGCACTCCAGGAGGCCGATGTCGCCCGCACCGACCCCGGCTTTGGCGTGCGCGGCCGTGATGGCACGCCCTTGAGCCTCGCCGTCGGGCGAGAGCAACCCCCGCCTGCGCCCGTCATTCGAGAGACCGATCCCGAGGATCACGCCCCGGATCGGGCGGCCCGCTGCGCGCGCGTCGGACAGGCGCTCCAGGACGAGGGCCGCCGCGCCCTCGGCTGGCACCAAGCCGTCGGCCTCGCGGTGGAAGGGGCGGGAGCGGCCTGTCGGGCTGAGCGCGCCGATGGCCTCGAAACCCTTATGAAGAAACATGTTCTCACAGCCATTGACCGCCGCGACCAACACGGTGTCGGCCCGCCCCGCCGCCAGGGCATCGCAGCCGAGCCGGAGCGCGTAGAGCGAGGAGGCGCAAGCGGCATCGAGCGCGAGCGCTGTGCCCTCGATCCCGAGCGCCTCGGCCAGCAGAAAGGCGGGGCGGCCCGAGGCGAAGGCGTTGGCGAGCGTCTCTGCCGATAGCGCCGGGGGCTCGGTCTGCCCACTGATCCAAGGAGCGATGCGCAGGGCGTAGTCGGCATCGACCATGGCGCGGGTCGGGTAGGACAGATTGGCCAGAAACAGCGCCGCCCGGCTGCCCTTGAGCGTGTCGCGCCCGCTCGTGCACACCGCTTGGCGCCCGGCGTCCAGCAGCCAGCGGGTGGAGAGATCGAGCGCGGCGATGGTCTCTGGAGGGAGCGCCAGGCCGTCGAGCGCAAGCACCGTGGTGCGGGGCACGAACCCGCCGCGGTAGGCGGGCGTCGCGCCATCCCCGATACTGCCGAGCGCAACCCCGCGCGGGGCCAAGCGCTCAGACACCGCCCAGGCGCCCTCGGGCACGGGCCCTAGCAGATCGCGCCCCGCGCGCACCGCCTGCCAGAGCGCGCCGGGATCGGCGGCCCCCGGCAGCACACAGCCCTCGCCGACGATCGCGATCGGTTCGGACGTCATGGACGGCGACGGGGATGGCGACGGGGAAGGAAGGCGTTCACTGGCCGGCCATCGCCAAGGCTGCCGAAGGGGCCGCTGGTGCGGCGACGATGCTCTCGACCTCTTCAGGCGCACCCCCCAACACCGTTGCCACGAAAGCCGCTGCCGCCTCGGCCACCGGCATCGGCGCCGCGCCGCGCTCACTCAGGTGTTGGCGCAGTGCCGCATCGACCATGCCGCCGTCCCAAGGCCCCCAGTTGATCGACGACACCCGCGTCTCGGGCCAGCGCCGCGCCAGGGCCCAGGCCATGCGGTTGAGCGCTTCGTTGGCCATGGCATAGTCGGCTTGCCCCGGATTGCCGCGCGCGGCAGCGACCGAGGAGAACAGCGTGGCAAAGGCCGGTCTGTCAGGTGCCACAGCCGCCACCAGCGCCTGCAGACCGTCGATCTTGACCCGTAGCACCCGCTCTGCACGCTCAAGGGCACCCTCTGCCAGCCGGTCGCGGATCAGCCGATCCGCCAGGATGCCAGCGCCGTGCACCAGGCCCTCGACCGGGCCCCACGCCTGACGTTGTGCCTCGACGGCGGCAGCCACCGCTGGGGGCTCGGCCACATCCACAGTGCGATAGAGCGCGCTCGATCCGGTCGCCTCGATCGCAGCCAGGGTCTGGCGGATCTCGCGCGTGGCCATCAGGCGCTCGGCCAGGGCCGCGATCTCTTTCGGGCTGGCACCATCACCTGCCGCGACCGAGCGCCGCCCGAGGGCTGCGCGCAGGGCCTCCCGGTCGAGATCGGGGGCGAGTGTTTCGGGCCAGTCCAGGGGCTCGGTGCGCCCGAGCAACAGAAGGCGCAGGCGGGCCTCGCGGCAAAGGCGGATGAGCGCTGCAGCCGTCACCCCACGCGCGCCTCCTGAGGCAACGACGAACCCATCCTCCCGAAGGCGCGCAGGGGCCATCGGCGGCGCAAAGACCGCCCGCCGTTCCACAGGCACGAGGCGCTGGGCCCCAGTGTGCAGGCCCCCAGTGTGCAGGCCCCCAGTGCGCTGACCCCGAGTGCGCAGGCCCACCACCGTCTCGCTGCCTTGGAGGATCTCCTGCGCGATCGCCGCGCCGGCTGTATCCGCCATGTCGGCTAAGTCCAGATCGATGGCGCGCACGCGCGTGCCGGGCCACTCCTGGGCCGCAGTGCGCACGAGCCCCGGCGCGCCACCGTGGGCGGCTTGGGTTAGATCGGCGGTGCTGCGGGCAAAGTCGCCGCCGGTATCCTGGAGTGTAACGAACAAGGCGCCCGGGCGCGCCATGGCCGGCGCGGCGGCGGCAGCAGCGGCAAGGGCTGCGCGGGCTGCAGCGACGGGATCGCCCCTCGCCAAACCAGCCGTGACGACAACCGTACCGACCTCTCCGGAAGGCACACCGACCACCCGCGGATCGAGCCCCGCGTCCGCCAGTGCTTTGGCCAGATCCTCGGCAACCTGGAGCACTTCGGCGGTAATCTCGACCGGGGTACTGGGGGGGAGGAGCGCCGGCCCAGTGGCAGATAGCGGGCGCTCCTCCAAGGCCACCAGCCATCGTGGCGGCATCGGTTCGGCGAGGGCGGTCGCCGGCGTCTGCGGTGATGACAGGGCGGGGATTGACGGAGTGGGGGCGCCCTCCGCCACCCCTTGTCGGTCGAGCGCGGCGATCACATCGGCCAGGGTGCGGATCTCGCCGAGAGCGGCTGGGTCGAGCTGGGCCGCGTCCGGCCGGCGCTCGGCCAGGGCGGACAGGATTTCGACTTGCTTGATCGAGTCGATGCCAAGATCGGCCTCCAGGTCCATGCCCGGCTCCAGCATCTCCGGCGGATACCCGGTGCGCTCGGCGACGACCTCGATCACCAGGGCCGCCGCCGCCTCGGCAGGCGCGGTGGGGCCGGGCACCACGGGAATGTCCGGCGCACCCTGGACCGGCGGTTGCGGGGAGGGTGCGTCGCGCTCCAGGGCAGACGGGCTGGATGGCGCGTTGACGCCAGCGTCTGGGCCAGCGCCCGGGGGTGCCGGCGTGGCAGTTCCGGATCCAATGGCCTGTGCCACATCGCCCAGCGTGCGAAGCTCTGACAGCGCCTCCGGGGCGATATCGGCTGTGCCGGGCAGGGCTTCTTGCAAGGCGGACAGGATTTCGACCTGCTTGATCGAGTCGATCCCGAGGTCGGCTTCCAAGTCCATGCCCGGCTCCAGCATCTCGACCGGATAGCCGGTGCGCTCGGCGACCACGTCCAGGACCACCGACATTGCTGCAGCAGGATCGGGGGCAACATTGGCGGTGCGACTGGGTGCGCCAGCGGGCACCGGGCTCGGCGGATCGGCCTCGGCGCCAGCGGTTGGCGGCGGATTGGGATTGGGGTCGGCGCTAGCAGCCATCACCGCGACACCGGCCTTCAGGGCTGGCTCGACCGGCACTGGCACTGTTGCCACCGGAAGATCTACCGGCAGCGCTTGGACCTGGCCTGTGTGTCCGACTGCCCGGTCGCTGTGGAGCCCTTGTAGCGCTGCCATCGCCTGGGCACTTGCCTCCAGGAAGCTGCGGTGGGCCAGGGTGGTCTGTTCCAGAAAGCGGCCATGCTCGCGGGCCATGGCCTCATGGAGCCGTACCAGGGTCTGCGGGGTGTCGTTGTCCATGGTGGCATCCTTGGATGTCCCGGGGATTGGCTCGCGGGGTATCTCGGGGGCGATCGGCGGCGGACCAGCCTCCGACGCGCCAGCAGGGCGTCGGTCGGGCGCTGGCGCGGCGGGCTCCGCCGCTCTGGGCGCGGCAAGGGACGGGCCTGCGGTTGCGGCGGATGGGGGCGGGCTTGCCGTCTCGCCACCGGGCGCAGGCGGCGGATAGGGCTTGTTGTAATTGGCACCGCAGAGGCTCAGCGCATGGGCCGGCGGCACGGGGCGGCGGGCGGGTGCCGGCAGATCGTTCCAAAGCGCGGCCAAATTGAGGCGCTGCCCGGCAACCGAGAGCGCGCCGAGGGTGCGCCAGAACTGCGTCACCCCATCGACCCCGCGCCGGTCCAGCGCCAGCGCCAGGTGTGCCCGATCCCCAAGCGTCGCCCCGACCAGACCGGTCAGCGCCGCACCGGGGCCGATCTCGATGAAATGGCGCACGCCCTCGGCATAGAGCGCCTCGATGCTCTCGCGAAACCGCACCGGGCGGGCGAGTTGTTGGGCCAGCGTCTCGGCCATGGCCTCGGGCTTTGCCGGATAGGGCGCGGCGGTGGTATTGGCCAGAACCGGCAGGCGCGCCGGGCTGAGCGTCTCCCTGGCAAGGGCTGCGGCGAAGGCTCTGGCCGCCGGCGCGACCAGCGGCGAGTGAAAGGCAGTCGCCACCGGCAGCGTGCGGGTGGTGAAGCCAAGGGCTCTGAGCTGGGTGCCGGCCTCGGCCACCGCTGCGGCAGGCCCCGATAGCACGACCTGAGCCGGCGCATTATCATTGGCGAGCACGACATCGGGCACAACCTCAGGGGCTTGGCCCGCCAGCGCCGCCTCGACCTCTGCCCGAGGTGCTGCAACGGCGAGCATCGCGCCCTCGGCACCTGAGGCGGCTTCAGCCATCGCCTGCCCGCGGGCGCGGGCCAGGCGCACGGCGGCGTCTGCCTGAAGCGCGCCGGCAGCATGGAGCGCCATCAACTCGCCAAAGCTGTGCCCGGCAACGGCCTCAGCGGTGAGGCCGATGCGGGCCATGAGGGCCAGTTGGCCGAGCGCCGTTACCGCGAGCGCCGGTTGGGCGCACTCGGTCCGGGTCAGTGCTGCCGCCTGGGCCTTGGCGGTGGCCTCATCGAAGGCGCTTGGCGGGAACACGCGGGCATGGAGCGGGGTGCCGTCAGCGCCGTCGAGCGCGGCATGGGCATCCCAGACGTCGCGCACTACTGGGAAATGCAGCGCCAGATCGGCGCCCATGCCGACGTATTGGCTGCCCTGGCCCGAGAAGACAAACGCCAGACCGCCCTCGGCAGGCGCGCCCTCGCCAAAGAGCACGTCTGCCGGCAAACGGGCCAGCCTGCCCTGGAGGTGCGCCTCCGCCGCCTCGGCGCGGCTCAGAAAACCCTGGCGGTCTGGCGCTACGACGGCGAGCCGGACGGGGGCCTCGACATCGAACGCGGCTTGGGCTTCGGCTGCGGCGGCTGGCAGATCGGCGTCTTCGCGTAGCGTTGCGCCGATTGTGTTCAGGCGTGCAGCGGCCTCGGCGCGCGAGGTGCCCGAGACCAGGATCAGTTCCGACGGCAGGGTGCGCAGCCGGGGCGGGCGCTGTCCGGGGCCGCGGTATTCCTCCAGGACGGCATGAAAATTACTGCCGCCAAAGCCGAACGAACTGACCGCCGCGCGCCGCGGCTCTGCCGACACCCAGGGCCGGGCTTGGGCGGATAGATGGAACGGCGAGCCCTCAAGCCCCAAGCGCGGATCGGGGCGGCGCACGTGCAGCGTCGGCGGCAGCACGCCCTGGTGGAGCGCCAACGCGCATTTGATCAGGCTGGCGGCCCCGGCTGCGGATTTGGTGTGCCCGATCTGAGACTTGACCGAGCCGAGCGCACACCAGGGCACAGCCGCCTCGGCACCATAGACCTGCTTGAGCCCCTCGACTTCGGCCAGATCGCCTGCGCGCGTGCCCGTCCCGTGGGCCTCGACCAGACCGATGCTCTCCGGCGCCACCCCAGCGCGGGCCAGGGCGCGGCGGATGGCACGGGCCTGGCCCGCCGAGCGCGGCGCATAGACGCTGGTCGCGCGCCCGTCCGAGGCCGCGCCGACGCCGCGGATGACGGCGTAGATGGCGTTGCCGTCGCGCTCGGCATCCTCCAGGCGGCGCAGCGCCAGGAGCCCTGCGCCCTCGCCCATCAGCGTGCCGTCGGCATCGTCGGAGAACGGGCTGCACCGCCCCTTGGCCGACATCGCCGGGGTCTTGGAGAAGCACATATACATGAAGATGGCGTTGAGCGCATCGGCGCCCCCGGTCAGGATCAGATCGGCCTCGCCTTCGTGCAATTCGGCACAGGCGTGCTTGAGCGCGGCGAGTGAGCTGGCACAGGCGGCGTCGGCCGTAAAATTGACCCCGCCCAGATCGAGCCGGTTGGCGATGCGCCCGGCCACGACATTGCCCAGCAATCCCGGGAACGTGCTCTCGCGCCACTCGCCGAAATGCGCCGAGAAGCGGTCGGCGATGCGCAAGGCGCGGGTCTCGTCGAGGCCATCGGCACGCAGTGCATTGAGCAGCATCGGGCGCGACAGGCGGCACGACATGTCCTGCATCAGTTCGGTGCCCGCTGCCACACCGAGCACCACTCCGATGCGCTCGCGCGCGATGGGGGCGGCGAGCCCGGCTTCGGCCTCGGCCAGCACGGCGCGCG
>JBCDHK010000085.1:0-11782 GCA_038750185.1 Pseudomonadota bacterium | reverse complement strand
GCAGCCGCGCGCGCCCTGGCCGAAGCCGAAGAGCGCCGCGCCAACGCCGAGCCCACCGAGATGCCCAGGGAGATCGGCGGGCGCCAGGGGCCCGAGCCGACACGCTTTGGCGACTGGGAGAAAAAGGGCATCGTCTACGATTTTTCGTGAGGATGCCCTTGTCGTGGCTCAGGCTGCTTGGCGTCCGGGACGGCGCCGGCGGCGTTGGCGGGCTCTGTCCGGTTTTGCGGCGCCCTCACCGGCCCGCACCGGTGCGGGCGTCTTCTTAGGGCCCGGCTTCTTAGGGCCAGGCGCGGCCCCACCGCGCAGCGCCCCCTCCGGCGCCAGGTTCTGGCGGGTCAGGCGCTCGACGGCGCGCAGTTTGTCGCGCTCCTCCGGTGCACAGAGCGTGACAGCCGTGCCAGTCGCCCCATTGCGCCCAGTGCGCCCGATGCGGTGGACGTAGGACGCCGCCTCGTCGGGCAGATCGTAGTTGATCACGTGGCTGATGCCCTGGACGTCGATGCCGCGCGCGGCGATGTCGGTGGCCACGAGCACGCGCAGCCGTCCGCTGCGAAACGCCTGGAGCGCGCGCTGGCGGGCGTTCTGCGATTTGTTGCCGTGCAGCGCCTCCGCCTCGATGCCGTCCTTGCTGAGGTTTTGCGCAACGCGGTCGGCGCCGCGCTTGGTGCGGGCAAAGACCAGCGCCTGCTCGACCTCCGCGTCTGAGACAAGTGCTGCCAGGCGCGCGCGTTTTTCAGGCGTGGGCAGCACCTCGACACGCTCTTCGACCGTGCCCGCGGTCTCGTTTTCAGGGGTCACAGAGACGCGCACCGGATCGCTCAGAAAACTCTCGGCCAGATGGGCGACCTCTTGGGGCATGGTGGCCGAGAACAGCGCCGATTGGCGCCTGGGATGGAGCGCCTCGACCAGACGGCGCACCTCGTGGATGAAGCCCATATCGAGCATGCGGTCGGCCTCGTCGAGCACGACGAAGCGGGTCTCGTCCAGGCGCAGATGGCCCTCGCCGACCAGATCGCTGAGCCGCCCTGGCGTGGCGATCACCACATCGATGCCGCGGGCGAGGCGGCGGATCTGCATGCCACGGCTGACCCCGCCGAGCACCAGCGCCGTCGAGAGGCGCGCGCCTCCGGCAAAGCGGCGAAACTCGGCCTCGATCTGCACGGCCAATTCGCGCGTGGGTGCCAGCACCAGCGCACGGCAGGTCTTGGACGCAGGGCGGCCACGCAGCTCCAACACGCGATGCAACAACGGCAAGCCAAAGGCCGCGGTTTTGCCGGTGCCGGTTTGGGCCAGCCCCAGAATATCGCGTCCATCGAGTTGGGGGCCGATCGCCTGCGCCTGGATCGGCGTGGGCTCTGTAAAACCATTGGCCGCCAGCGCGGCCTGAAGGGGCGCGGCGAGGGGAAACGCCGCGAAAGTGTTCTCGGTCAAGTGCAATCCTTGCGTCCCGACCACCTGCAGCGGACGGGGTAATCCCGGCCAGGCGCCGCTGGCGGGAGAAAAACGGGAGCGAGTGGCGGGAAGTGGCCCGTTCGGCGCTTCGCTTGCCCATGGACGTGCCCACAACAGCGTGGACATGGCGCACAGGCGGAATGGGCGCCGACGCATCGGTGCCACGTACGCTCTGCATATGCGCCTGCGTGACACCAAAGGCAAGCCCGGCGGCGAAATGCACTCCCAGGCGGCCTCAGCAGTTGACCGCGCGGCACGGGACACAGATCAACAGCCAAGCCCCCTGAGGATCCCCGGAGATGTCGATGTCCACCCCCGCCATGCTCTCGCCCGACGACAAGACCGCGCTCCGGCGTGCCCTTGGCGCCTTCGCCACCGGCGTCACTATCGTCACCGCGCGCTCCAGCGAGGGCGAGCCGGTCGGCTTTACCGCCAACTCCTTCACCTCGGTCTCGCTGGAGCCGCCTTTGGTGTTGGTCTGTCTGGCGCACACCGCCGCCAGCTACGACGTCTTCCGCCAGATCGACAGCTTCGCCGTCAACGTGCTGGAGGCGGGGCAGGAGGAGATGGCCAAGCGCTTTGCCTCGCGGGGGGCGGACAAGTTCGTCGGCACGCCCTGGGCGCCTGGACGCCTGGGCGCGCCACTGATCGAGGGCGCGCTGTCGCGGTTTGATTGCGCCATGCACCAACGCGTGGTGGCGGGTGACCATGACATCCTGATGGGGCGGGTGGTCGGCTTTTCGCTGCACGAGGGCGCGGCGCTGCTGTATTATTCCGGGGCTTTCAAGGCGCTGGCCTGATCTAGCCTGCCGTTACAGTATAAACTGTAGATACAGGAGAAGTATGTGGCGCCTATGCCAGTGGCGCCAAGTAAAGTATCGAATTGCACTGTATGAAAATTAGGGCTGGTATCGTCAAACCGCTTCGCGCTATCCAAATTGGTGATGGACGGGGATACCAAGCCGATGCCGCCAGAGCGCACCGCAGCCAGCGCCACTCAGCCGCGCTGGTTCGAGGCGTTTCTCACAGTCGTCAACCGCATCGATACCGGCTCCTTGGAGATCGTGCTGCCCGACGGACGCGTCTTTGAGGCACGCGGCAGCCACGACGGCCCGAGCGGGCGTATCGAGGTGCACACGCCCGAGTTCTTCTCGCGCATGGCCCGCGACGGCGAGCTGGGCTTTGGCGAGATGTACATGGACGGCTGGTGGTCGAGCCCCGACCTACAAGCCGTGCTCGATGTCTGCCTGCTCAACAACGAAAACATGTCGCGCCGCTTTCCGGGCCAAGGCCTGGTGCGCGCCTATGAGCGGCTGCGCCATTGGCTGCGCTCCAACACGCGTGCGGGCTCGAAGCGCAACATCGCCTATCACTACGATCTGGGGAACAGCTTCTACGCCCACTGGCTCGATCCCTCCATGACCTACTCCTCGGCGCTTTTTACCGGCACCGAGACCCTGGCCGAGGCCCAGACCAACAAATACGCCGCGATCTGCGACCGTTTAGCGCTCACCCCCGATGCACGGCTGTTGGAGATCGGCTGCGGCTGGGGCGGTTTTGCCGAATACGCCATTCGCGAGCGCGGCGCGCGCATCACCGGGCTCACCCTCTCGCGCGAGCAAAAGGACTACGCCGAGCGCCGCCTGTTCGAAGCCGGCCTGGCCGAGCGCGCCGAGATCGTGCTGCGCGACTACCGCGACGAGCGCGGGCGCTACGACGCCATCGCCTCGATCGAGATGTTCGAGGCCGTGGGCGAGCGCTACTGGCCGACCTACTTCGACACGCTACACCAGCGCCTGCGCCCCGGCGGCACGGCAGCGCTGCAAGTCATCACCATCGCCGATGAGCTGTTCGCCGGCTACCGCCGCTCCACCGATTTTGTACAGAAGTACATCTTCCCCGGCGGCATGCTGCCCTCCTCGGAAGCGCTCACCCGCCAAATAGCACGCGCCGGGCTCGATTTGAGCGACACGACCGCCTTCGGCCCCGACTATTCGCGAACGTTGCGCGAATGGCGCGAGAGCTTTAACGCCCAATGGCGTGAAATTTCCGATCTCGGCTTCGATGACCGTTTCCATCGCATGTGGAACTTCTATCTCACTTGTTGTGCGGCTTGCTTTGCGGCCGGAACGACCGATGTTGTTCAGGTGGGACTGCGCCGGCCCGGCTAAGGGCGCGGTCCTCATTCGGGGGGCCGGGGCGTGTGGGGATTGCTCCAAAAGCGTGTATGTGTGCCGCGGGCGATAAGGGTCGCGCTGGCGTCGACAGCCTGCGTTACGTAGAGTATAGAAAACGCAACCCTAGCGGGAACGACGGGAACGCGATGCCGTAATGCCGACAGGAACGCGCCAATGCTGATGTTTCGCATCCTCTGTGCCGTGTTCGTGGCCTGGGCGATGAACTGGGCTTTCACGCGCCCCGAAGCGGCATTTCTCCTCGAAGAAATGCCCGAGTTTGCCATGCTCGCCCCGCTGGCCGGCGCCGTGGTCGGCTTTCAGAATTTGGCGCGCCGCCAAGGCTGGGGCATGGTCGTTGCCGTTGCCAATGGCCTCTGGTCGGGCTTTATGTCGCTGATTCTGGCCTCGTGTTTCTACATTGCGATCAAGGTGTTCGATACCTCGCGCACCGGGCGCTTCGACACCGCCTTTGTGCTCGATCTGATCGGCGAGACCACAGCGGATGTCGTCGATTACCTCGCCTCGGTGCCGCTGGTGGTGATCGTGCTCGGCGCGACCGCGGTTGTGGGGGTGCTCACCGAACTGATCCACTGGGCCTTGGTGCGGTTGCGCAAGCAACGCGGCATCGAAGAGCGCAACACCCGCCGCGCCCACCGCCCCTCGATGTATTGAGATGCGCCCCCCGGCTCGCCAGCGCTTGAAGCGGCGAGCACCCGGCCCATCCTAGCGCCCATGGCCACTGCGACACTCCGCCACGCACTCTATGCGCTGCCCGCCGTTCCGCTGGCGGCGCTCTATCTGCCGCTCTTCAGCTACGTCACGCCATTTTATGCCGATGAGCGCGGTGTGGGTCTTGCTGCGCTCGGGCTGGCGTGGCTTGCGATCCGGCTTTTCGATGCGTTTTCCGATCCGCTGATGGGCTGGCTCTCCGACCGCACCCGCGTGCGCTTTGGACGGCGCCGGGTGTGGCTGGCCGCCTCGGTGCCCTTGATCGTCTTGGCGGCGTGGCAGGCGTTGGTGCCGCCTGCCGAGGCCGGGCTCTCCCATGCCGTGCTTTGGCTGTTTTTGCTCACCCTTGGCTGGACCATGGCCCAGACCCCCTACACCGCCTGGGGTGCTGAGTTGGAGACGAGCTACGAGGGCCGCACCCGCGTCACGTCTTGGCGCGAGGGTTTTGTCTTGATCGGCACGGTGGCGGCGACGCTGTTGTATTTTCTCGGCGGCGAAGGCGGCGCGGGCCTTTATGCCGTGGCGATCTTCGTCGTCGTGGCGCTGCCGCTCACGGTGGCGCTCACGCTCACCTTTGTCCGCGAGGGCGAACTGCTGGACACCCGCCGCCTCTCCTTTGCCGAGGGCTGGGCGGCTTTGCGCGCCAACGCCCCTTTTCGCCGTGTGCTGATTGCGTGGTTTATCAACGGGGCGGCCAACGGCTTGCCGGTGACGCTGTTTCTGTTTTTCGTCGAGTATCGCCTTGGCGCGCCTGAAGCGACGGGCTGGCTGCTGTTGCTCTATTTCGTCACTGCCATTGCCGGTATTCCCTTTTGGTCGTGGGCGGCGGGGCGGATTTCCAAGCACCGCGCCTGGGCTTTTGCCATGCTCTATGCTTGTGGCGTGTTTGCGCTGGCGCTCACCCTTGGCGAGGGCGATGTGGCGGCCTTTGCTGTCATCACCGTGCTGACCGGATTGGCGCTTGGCGCCGATCTGACCTTGCCGCCCTCGATCCAGGCCGATGTGATCGAACTCGACCGCCTGCGCACGGGCGCGGCGCGGGCTGGGCTGTTCTTTGCCATTTGGCAGGTGGCGACCAAGGCGTCGGTGGCGGTGTCCTCGGGGGTGGGGCTGATCCTGCTCGATGCCTCCGGGTTTGATGCTGTGGCCAAGACCAACACGCCCGAGGCGCTTTGGGTGCTGGCGCTCCTTTATGCCGGCGCGCCCATCGTGCTCAAGCTGGCGGCGGTGGCCTTGATGTGGCGCTTTCCGCTCGACCGCGCCGGACTGGAGGCCGCGCGGAGCGCCGTGCCGGCCTGAGCGGCCCCTTTCCAGTTCCTTTCCAACTCAGCCCTAATCCAGTCCAGCCTCCTCGACCACGGGCAGGCCGAAGCGGCGGCGGGCGTGGGCCTCCTGGGCTGCGGCGGTCTCTCTCAAGCGCGCCAGAAGATAGCGGGTGTGCACGTCGATCATCAGACTGCGCCGGGCCAGGTGATCGTCGATCAGATAGCGGATGTTGGCGAAGGTCAGATAATCGGGTGTCTCGGAGACGGCGGCGCAGGGGATATCTTTCATGGATCGGCTCTGTGTCATGCTGTCGTGTCGTCAATCTGACCTGACAGTTTGAACAAATCGTCAACTGCTGCGTCCCGCCTCGGAACCCTCCCGATCCCCAACCTTCCGCGCCCCAACCTTTCGCGACCCAACCTTTCGCGCTGCTATCACGCGCCAATCAGATCGAAATCTCCGCCTTACCGCCATGGGCTGCCGACCAATCGAGCGGCGCCGAGAGAAAGGCCTCCACCTGATCCAGCGTCGCCTCGTCGAAATGGGCGCCAGCCCGCGCCTCGTCCAACACGGCGCGCCAGGTGCAGAGGTGGTGTAGCCGGATACCGTGGCCGGCGAGGCGTTCGGGGACCTCGGGGAAGATGTCGTAGTAGAATACCACCTGGGTGTGGGCGCACTCCCCCCCAGCCTCGCGCAGCGCCTCGACGAAGTTGACCTTGGAGCCGCCGTCGGTGGTCAGATCCTCGACCAAGAGCACACGCTGGCCCTCGCTGAGCGCACCTTCGATGCGCGCGCCGCGGCCAAAGCCTTTGGCCTTCTTGCGCACATAGAGCATGGGCAGGCTCAGGCGCTCGGCGATCCAGGCGGCAAAGGGAATGCCCGCGGTCTCCCCCCCTGCCACGGCGTCGAAGCGCTCAAAGCCCGCCTCGCGCTGGATCTGCTGGCAGGCGAGATCCATCAGGCGCGCCCGGATACGCGGAAAGGAGATCAGCTTGCGGCAGTCGATATAGACCGGGCTCGCCAAGCCGGAGGTGAACCTGTAGGGCGGATCGGGGCGGAAATTCACCGCCTCGATTTCGAGCAACATACGGGCGGTCTCACGGGCTGGCCCTGGCTGGCTCATGACGCGGTTTCCTCGATCTGCCAGTGAAGCGGGAAGCCCGGATCGAACACCACCACCGGGCCGGCGCCGGTCTCGACTTGGGCGGGGGGCGTCCAGGGCGCGCGGCGGCGCACCAGCGTCACGGGGCGCGCGGCGGGGGCGAGGCCGTAAAACGCGGCGCCGTGGCGCGCGACAAACCCCTCCAGCCGATCAAGCGCCCCCGCCGCCTCGAAGACATGGGCCAGGACGGGCAGGTTGACCGGGGCGGTGAAACAGCCGGCACAGCCGCAGGCGGCCTCCTTTGCCGAGACGGGATGGGGGGCGCTGTCGGTGCCCGAGAAAAACCGCGCCTCGCCCGAGGTCGCGGCCTCGACCAGCGCCAAGCGGTGGCGCTCGCGCTTGGCCACGGGCAGGCAGTAGTAGTGCGGGCGGATGCCACCAGCCAGGATGTGGTTGCGGTTGATCACCAGGTGGTGGGTGGTGAGGGTGGCGGCAGTGGCGGCAGTGTCGCGGACATAGGCCACGCCCTCGGCGGTGGTGACGTGTTCGAGCACCACCTTGAGCCCCGGCACCCGCGCGCGCAGCGGCACGAGCACGCGCTCCAAAAACACTGCCTCGCGGTCGAAGATATCGACGTCCGGATCGACCACCTCGCCATGGACGCAAAGCGGTAGACCGATCTCAGCCATGCGCTCCAACACGGGCAGCACGCGCTCGATCTGGCGCACGCCCGAGGCCGAGTTGGTGGTAGCGCCTGCTGGATAGAGTTTTACCGCCACGATGGCGCCCTCGGCGTGGGCTGCGGCGACATCGTCCGGGTCGCTGGTCTCGGTGAGATAGAGCGTCATCAGCGGCACAAACCCCGGCTGCGAGGCGGCCTCGATGCGCATCTGATAGGCGCGGGCCTCGGCCAGCGTCGTCACCGGAGGGACGAGGTTGGGCATCACCAGCGCGCGCGCGATGTGGCTTGCGGTGTGGGGGGTGACGCCAGACAGCATGGCGCCGTCACGCAGGTGCAGATGCCAGTCGTCGGCTGCGGGGAGGATAAGGCGCTCGGTCATCGTGCCAAGCCATAGCACTCGCGCCGCTGGTGTCGCTACCCCGTGCCCTCACCCAATTGACGTCGATTGTGGGAGAGGGGCCGGGCCGGTCGAGCCGCGCAGTATGAGGCTCGCGCGCAGGCAGCGCGGCGTGATCGGCGTGCCCCTCTCCAGATGGGCGACGATTGCCTCGGCCGTGACGGCGCCCATCTCCACTGCCGGCAGATCGACCGAGCTGAGCGGCGGCACGGCCTCAGTTGCCCAGGCCATGTTGTCAAACCCCATCACCGAGATCTGGCCTGGCACATCGAGCCCCGCCCGCTGCAACGCAAACAGCGCGCCGAGCGCCAGCACATCCGAGAGACAAAACAGCGCCGTCGGACGCGGCCCGGCCTCCAGCAACGCGGTCGTGGCGCGCGCGCCCGCTTCGACGCTGAGCGCACCCTCGTGGCAGGTGAGAGTGGCCGCACCGCGGGCCTCTTCGGCGCCGGCAAGGCGCAGCCGCGTGCGGTCGTTGCCCGCCAGCGGCCCGTGCAGCACGGCGATCTGGCGATGGCCGAGGCCGACCAGATGCGCCATAGCCTGCGCCGCCAAGCCCGCGTTGTCGTAGCCGATGGTCGGATAGGCGGCCTCAGCATCGTAGATCGAGCTCAGCACCACCGGGGCCTGAAACCGCGCGGCCAGTTGGCCAAGGGCTGGCAGTTGGCTCGCGCCTGAGAGAATCACGGCCTCTGCGCCCATCTCCAAGAGGGCGCGCACGCGGGTGTACTCCAGCGTGCGGTCGTCGTTGCTGGTGGCGATGACCAGGGCGTGGCCGAGGGCGCCGAGCCGGGCCTCCAGGGCCTCCAGAAACCGCGCGAAGATGGCGTTGTCGACCGTTGGGATCACCGCGGCGACGGTGCGGGTGCGCCCCAGGTTGAGCGCTTTGGCGAGCGGGCTTGGCGCGAAACCCAATTCGCGAATCTTGTCCTCGATCAGGGCTCTGGTTGCTGGTGCCACCGTGCTGGCGCCGTTGATGACGCGGCTCACCGTCGCTGTGGAGACACCGGCTTCACGGGCCACATCGCGTAGACGGACCCGGGAGGCACCGCCGCGGCGGTCCGTCCCTGAGGGGCCTGCAGGCTCGATCTCGGTGATCTCGGACATGGAAGGGCGTCTCGTTTTTGAAATACCGGCGCGGTTGGTGGTTGACAGATGTAACCGGTTACATAGGTTTGGAACGACCTACAAGGGAGCGTCGGCGATGCCGAACGATGTCCGACACACGTTTCAACCACGCACTGCCAGTTTTGCGGGCGTGCGCTTTCCCGGCTTCACCACACCCTCGCTCGGCACCTCGCTCGTCCTGGAGCCGCGCAGCGCCCGCATGCTGGCCATGGCGCCGGGCGATCTGCTTTCGGTGGATGCCAGCGAAGCCTCTGCCTCGCCGGTGGTGCTGGCCTTTGGAGCGCGGGGCGCGCCGGCGCTGGGCGCACTCGGTCTCAGCCCCGATACCGATCTGGCGGGCGAGGCGTTCCAGTCCGAGCCGCTCGACGGTTGGCGCGTAGCCCACGGCGCCCTGCCCCAAGCCGTCTACCGGGGGGCGCAACTGCCGCGTCTGGACGAGCCGATCATCCTGCGCACCGACACGCCGCTCACCCTCTGGCTGATCCTACCCGGCACGCCCACAGCGCTGGTCGAGGGGCATCTGGCCGGCACCGTCACCGCTACGCTCCATCCAGCGTCCGAGCGCGGCCCAGCCCTGCCGCCCCCGCTCGGCGCAGTGCGTGAGGAGTTCACCATCCCCCGCGGCACAGCCCGCGCCTATACCCTGGCGCCCGGTGAGGCAGTCCAGATCATCGACGTCGAGGGCCAGCAGTGCTCGGACTTCATGGCGTTTCGCGCGGGCGATTTGGAGCGCGGGCGCGAAGCGATGATCGACGGGCGCGTCACCCGCACCCTGGTGCGCGGCGCCTTCCCGGCACCAGGGCTGTTCGACAAGTTCTACGATGCCGAGATGCGCCCGCTGCTGAGCGTGGTCCAGGACACCGTCGGGCGCCACGACACTTTTGCGCTGGCTTGCACCGCGCGCGGCTACGAGGAGCGCGGCTTTCCAGGCCACGTCAACTGTTCGGACAACATCTCCGAGGCCATGGCGCCTTACGGCGTGGCGCCGCGCTCGGCCTGGCCTGCGATCAACTTCTTCTTCAACTCCTGGATCGACCGCACCGACAACCGTCTGCGCAGCGACGAAGCCTGGTCGCGCGCGGGCGACTATCTGGCCATGCGCGCCCTGGACGAACTAGTCTGCGTCTCCACCGCCTGCCCCGACGACATCGACCCGATCAACGGCTGGAACCCCACCGATGTGCACGTCCGCATCTATCGCCCCGAGACGCCGCTCACCCGCGCCGTCGCCTACCGCGAGACTGAGACCGCCGTGCCAGCCATAAGCGAAGAGAGCGCCTTTCACGCGCGCACCGGCCTGCTCGCGCGCGATTTCCGCCCCGCGCGCAACCTCTGGGCGCCCGCCGCCTACACCGCCAGCGGCACCCTGACCGAGTACTGGGCCTGCCGCGAGGCGGTGACGGTGCAAGACCTCTCCGGCTTGCGCAAGTTCGACATCAAGGGCCCCGACGCCGAGCGCCTGCTCCAGCGCGCCATGACGCGCAATGTGGCCAAGCTGGCCGTCCACCGCGGCGTCTACACGCTGATGTGCGATGAGACCGGCTCGGTGGTCGACGACGGCACGCTGTTTCGCCTCGCGCCCGATCTGTTTCGCTGGTGCTGCGGCAACGAGGAGAGCGCGACCGCGCTCAGCGCCCTGGCCGCTTCTGAGGGCTGGCGCGTGCGCATCGAGGCGTTGCGTGGTGCTTTGCCCAATCTTGCCGTGCAAGGCCCGAAGAGCCGCGAGGTGCTGGCACGCCTCGTCCACACCACCGAACACGTCCCCGCCCTGACCGATCTCAAGTGGTTTGGCGCTACCGTGGCGCGCCTCCACACTCGCGAGGGCGCGCCTTTTATGCTCACGCGCACCGGCTTTACCGGCGAGCTGGGCTACGAGCTGTTCATGGACCGCTCGGATGCGCTTGCGGTTTGGGATGCCCTGATGGCGGCGGGCAAGGATTTCGGTATTCGCCCCATGGGGGCCGAGGCGCTGGAGATCCTGCGCATCGAGGCAGGCCTGATGACGGCGGGTGCTGAATTCGGCCCTGGGGTGGACGCCTTCGAGTCCGGGCTCGGTTTTGCCGTCGATATGAAGAAGACCGAGTTCATCGGGCGTGAGGCATTGGCGCGCAATGCGGAGGCGCCGCGTAATCGCTTGGTCGGGCTGTTGCTCGACGGTGACGAGGCGCCCGGCCATGGCGATCATGTCCTGACCGGCAATCGCCCGGTTGGCACGATCACGTCGGCCACGCGCTCACCCAGCTTAGAGCGGGCCATCGCCATGGCGCGGGTGGCAGTCGAATATGCTGAGCCCGGCACGCGCCTGGAGATCGGCCAGCTCGATGGACGCATGAAACGCTACGCGACGACGGTCACCACGGTGCCTTTCGTCGACCCGCAACGAAAACGCGCGCGCGCCTGAGCTCCCGCCAAAGAGGGGCCTGCGCGTAGCGACAAGGATTTACCGAGTATCACAACCGAAAAAGGACGACAGGGATGCGACAGACACTCACGCTTCTTGCTACCGCTGCCACGCTTGCGCTGGCCGGCGGCATGGCCTCTGCTCAGAGCAAAGTCATGGTCGGCGAGCCCTCCTGGCCCGGCGCCAAGATCATGGCCAATGTCATCGGCCAGGTGATCGAGAGCCGCTTGGGCGGCGAGGTCGGCTATGCACCAGGCGCCAACGCGGTGATCTTTGCCGCCATGGACGGCGGGCGCGGCGACATCGGGGTGGATGTCGATGTCGCCGCGCCCGCCGTCCATGGCGGCAAAGATCACCGCGTTGGCGCCCGGCGCATAGCCAACCTCGCCGCCCAAGCGGCTCTCGATCACCTGGCCGATGACATTGGCCATGATCTTGGCGCCGG
>JBCDHK010000084.1:0-11785 GCA_038750185.1 Pseudomonadota bacterium | reverse complement strand
GATCGTTGCTGCGGCCCAAGCGCGGGCCACGCCGATCATGTTGACCTCGCTCACCACCATCTTCGGGCTGATGCCGATGGCGCTGGCGGGCGGTGCGCTGTTCGAGCCCATGGCCACGATCATGATCGGCGGTCTTCTCGTAGCGTCGCCATTGACCCTGATCGTCGTCCCACCGCTCTGCCATCTGCTGCTCCGAGCCCGTGGACGTTCTGCGCGAGTTGAGCAGGCCGAGGAGGTCACGCCGTGATGCTCACGCTCCGCCTCATGCCCTTGGTAGCCGTGCTCCTCACCGCCTGTGGGACGGTGGCCCGTATGCCATCCGAACCCGCAACCATCGACGCTGCGGCCCCTCTCGGCATTCCAGGGATCTTGCGGGTTTGGGGCGATGACATTGCCGACGACCGCCTCGAAGCGCTGGAACAGTCGCTCATTAGGCGCGCGAAACTCATGCATCGCGACGCGCTCACCGCGGGCGAGCCTGCCACCGAAACCATCCTGGCCCTCTCGGGCGGCGGGGCCGACGGAGCCTTCGGCGCAGGGGTTCTGGCCGGCTGGACCGAGCGTGGCGACCGCCCCGTCTTCGACGTGGTCAGCGGCGTAAGCACCGGGGCGATCATCGGGCTCTTCGCGTTTCTCGGCCCGGAATACGACGACGACCTGCGCCGCTTCTACACCGAGTACTCCACCGATCAGCTGTTCGAGCCGTCGCCGTTCGCAGCCCTCACGGGCGGCACCTCTCTCAGCGACACGGCAGGCTACAACGCGCTGATCGACGAGACGATCGATGAGCAGATTGTCGCTGCCCTGGCGGAGGAGGCAGACGTTGGGCGCATCTTGTTGATCGGCACGACCAATCTCGACTCAGCACGCCCGGTCATCTGGAACGTCACCGAAGTTGCGCGCACGCGCCATCCACGCGCCATCGAGCTGATCCGTGATCTGGTCCGGGCATCGTCGGCAATCCCGGCCCTCTTCCCACCGGTCCTCATCCCCACAGTGGCCCCTGACGGGCGTGTGCGCGACGAGCTGCACGTCGATGGCGGAGCGACGCAGCAAGTGATGGTCTTCAGCCCCGAACTGCCGATCTCACGCATCGATCGCGCCCTCGGTGCCAAGATCGACCGCAGGCTCTACGTCATCGTCAACAACACGCTGCAGAAGAGCTACAACCCGGTCGACCTCGGCGTCTTGTCGATTGCGGGCAAGGCCGTCTCCAGCCTCATCGGCGGATCGGGAACGGGGGACCTTTACAAGATCTATGCGATCACCGAACGCGACGGCGTGGATTTCCGTGTCCTCTGGGTGCCGCAGAGCTTCGATCGCGAACCGACCGAGCCCTTCGACACGGCTTACATGTCCGCGCTCTATGCGGTGGGGCGCGCCATCGGGAGGTCGGACGCGCCCTGGCATCAGCGACCCCCCAGCTTCGTCGTGGATCCGGCGCAATGATGGGCCCACGCGCCGCCTCGCAATCTGGCTCTGATGGACGTTGAAGGAGAGGTGACGATGCTTGCCAGGCTATCTCAGAACTGGGTTTACGGAGCAGCGCTTCTGGCGCCGCTTCTTCTCGTGCTCGCGCCTCTCTTCGGTTTGAAGGGGGCCGCGCTCTGGGGCTTCGTCACACTGCCGGTTTATATGCTGCATCAGTATGAAGAGCACGATGACGACCGGTTCCGGGTGTTCGTCAATCGTCTGCTAGGATCGGAAAGGGCCGGGCTTTCCCATCTCGACGTGATGATCATCAACGTCGTGGGGGTCTGGGTCGTGATCACGGCGTCGGTTTGGATGGCGTCGACCGTCGATCACGGCTGGGTCCTCGTCCCCGCCTATCTCCTGGCGATCAACGGCGTAATCCATGTCGCCCAGGCCCTCGGCATGCGACAATACAATCCTGGCTTGGCCACGGCCGTCCTGCTCTTCTTGCCCCTTGCCGCGATCTGCTTCGCGCAGGCAGCACCGACCGCAACCGCCGCCCAACACGCTGTCTCTGCCGGCAGCATCCTCGTACTTCACGCCGCCATTCTCGCTCGGGCCTTAAGAGCCCGCCGCTAAACCGAAGGCCCGAGACATCCGTCGAATGAGTTTACCGGAGGCCGCGGTAGCGATCCAAGACACCTGGTGGTTTCGTTTCCAATTGATCACACACCTTGTCGTCCTTAGTTCCAGTATTGTTCGCAGACAGCGATCGCATACGCAGCGAACGTCGGCTTTCGTCGTCGCCGACAATCTGGCGCGCAGGTGCGGCGAACGGCTCCTTTCCGCCCATCTCACAGGGAGCGCACATAGCGACCCGACCCTGCATTTTACAGAATGTCCCATTCAGTTAACCAGCAACCCTGACGCAGGGCGCGCCTTATGGTCAATCATAAGGCAAGTACGAATACCGCCTCGCCCCTCAGATCCTTGCCCATCAATCGCCACCCGCGCGCCTGATAGAACTGAGCCGCCCGCGTGTTCGCGTCCGTGGTCAAGAACGCCTGCCGGTGCCCAAGCTGCTTGAGTTCTGCGAGGGCCGCGTCAAGCAACGCCGTGCCGTGCCCGCGCCCCTGCGCCTCCTGGATCACGAATAGCGCCCAGACATAGCCCGTTTGGTGGTTTGCGCACACGAAGCCCTGCACATCCCTCTCGTCCTCCGAGACCAGGAAAATCGCCTCGTCCATGTACCAGGCGACCTCCGCGTCGGTGACAAGAGTTGGGTCGGTCAGCTGGTTCTCCACCGTGCCGTGGCGGATCGCGTAGATGCGCGGCAGGTCAGCGTGCGTTGAAGCTCGCAGGTGCGGCATGAGAAGCGGGCTTCCTCTGGGGCAGTGAGAGCACAAGGGTCGGGAGCCGTTTGCGCTCAGGCTACTCAGAATGCATCAGGGCCTGAGCAACGTCCAGTGACCTCAGGCACTGCACCCGAGGTAGGCCCCCAAGCCCTTCGTGCAGCCTTTCCCCCACCCCCAAAAACCCCAGAGAATTCTGTCCCAATAGTGTCCCACCCCAGAATAGTGTCCCGTGGGACACTATTGAATAGGTTGTTCCAATTGCAAAAAACACAACCTTATATAGGCGTTCTGTCCGGGACACTTTTGCCCAGACGGGACACTATTGGGACACTTTTATTGGAAATTTTATCAATGAAATCAAAAATTTAATGATATTCTAGGAATAGTGTCCTTAGTGTCCCGTCTATCTTCAAATTCATACTATTCTCATACCAATCGCCCTGTTTTTGGACTCAGCCATAAAATAGCTCGGACACTGGGACACTTTTCTGGCCGGCCCACCCCAGTCCTGCTAGGATGCCCCTGCCAGACATCCGCTGCCCGTCCGCTTTCGGATGGATCAGCCATGACCAAAGCCCCCACCGTAGCTGCGCGCAGACGCGCCAAGGCGCTTTTCCGTGTTACGCCCCAGCCCACCGCACCGAGCCGACCCCGTGCCCGTACCGCCGAGGCTACCTGCACGCCGACGCCCGAGCGCCAGGCCAAGGGCCATTACACCGTCAGCACCAAGGGACGCGTCTATCGCGATGACGACGCCACGCCCCTCAGACGGGCGCTCAGACGCGGCGTGCTCGCTCTCCGTGAGGTCGAGGCCGGCGAGCACGTCGAGGAGCTATGGCACGCGCTGCATGGCTCCTCGGGCCGGTCGTGCCTGGATATCGGGGTGCGGGGTTCAGGGGAGACCGATCCGGAGAGGACAGCCAGGCTCGGGCGGGTGCTGGATCGGTATCGGGCTGCGGCTGGTGGTGCCTGGGGCGCCGTGCTCGATGTGGTGGTGATGCACGGGGCGCTGGGCAAGGTGCGCTATGCTCGGTTCAAGCGCGTGAAAGCGGGGCTTTCAAAGATTGCTGAGGTGCGAGAGGGAGTTTCCACTTGACGGAAGTGTCCCTCGAACCATACTTTCTCACTATACCAGATCGGTGCGCCCGGGGCAGAGATGCCTGCGGGCGTTTGTCGTTTCGGGGAGGCGGATGGCAGCGAGACGGACGCCCGAGCCGCCCCACAAGCGCTGGTATCGCACCGCCCGCTGGGCGCGCAAACGCTGGGCGCAGCTGACCGCGGACCGCTTCACCTGCCGGCGCTGCGGGCGCATCGAGCACGACGACGCCAAGTTGGTGGCCGATCACATCACGCCTCACCGGGGTGACGCCGGGCTGTTCTGGAACGGGGCATTGCAGACGCTCTGCCAGTCCTGCCACAGCGGCGCCAAGCAGGCCGAAGAGTGCCGCGGCTACGACGACACCATCGGTGCCGACGGCTGGCCCGTCGATCCCCGCCACCCGGCCAACGCCGGCGTGCTGCCCTCCGGGGGAGGGGGTGGGTAAATCTCTGAGACTGTTCACGGCCTGAACCGGCTGTGACACTGACACTTCATAAATGGCAAGGTTTTGCATGGGCGCACGAGGACGCAAGTCGGCTGGAGCGTTGAGCACGCCGGCTGTCGAAACCGTCACCGCGATCCAGCGCCCAGAGCCGCCGCTCGATCTCAACGAGATGGAAACCGATGTCTGGATCGCCGTCGTGAATGATGCACCGGCAAATTGGTGGAATGCAGCAACCCTGCCGATGCTCGCGCAGTACTGCCGCCACGTCGTCGGCGCGAGCCGGATCTCGATCCTCATCGACCAGGCCTATGCAGCCGAGGAGATCGACTTGGGCCTCATCAAGGAACTCACCAACCTGCAGAGCAAGCACACCGCCAGCATCAAGGCTTGCCTCGCCTCCATGCGCCTCAGCCAGCAGTCGAGCTATTCGGCCCGCGGTGCCGCAGGCGCCAAGGCACGTCACACCACCGTGGAGCGACCATGGCAAAGCTGACCCGCGCCGCGCGCAACATCGCCTGGTGCGAGCGCCATCTGCGCCTGCCCTCGGGGCCGAAGGCCGGGCAGCCCTTCAAGATGGCGCCGTTCATGCGCGAGGATTTCCGCGCGATCTACGACAACCCGCACGGCACCCGGCGCGCCATCATCAGCCGTGGGCGTAAGAACGCCAAGACCACCGAGTGCGCCATGATCCTGCTCTTGCACCTGGTCGGGCCGGAGGCGGTGCCGGAGGGGCAGCTCTACTCGGCCTCCAACAGCCGCGATCAGGCTGCGGTGGTGTTCGATCTGGCCGCGACCATGGTGCGGCGCAGTCCGACGCTGGAGCCGTTCGTCACCATCCGCGACACAGTCAAGCAGCTGGCCTGCAACGACCTCGCGCTGATGACCCGCTTTACGGCCATGTCCTCGGAGTCGTCCACGGCCTATGGGCTCAACCCGGCCCTGATCATCCACGACGAGCTTGGCCAGGTGCGCGGCCCGGCCAGCCGGCTCTATTCGGCGCTGGAAACCGCCGCCGGCGTCAACAACACCCTGTCGCTGATCATCTCGACGCAGGCCGCGACCGACGCCGATCTGCTCTCGGTGCTGATCGACGACGCTGCCAAAGGGCGCGATCCGCGCACCGTGCTGCGCTTTAGCACCGCCGACCCGGACGCCGATCCGTTCAAGGTGGTCACCATCCGACAGGCCAACCCGGCCTATGATCTGTTCATGAACCGCGAGGAGGTGCGTTCGCAAGCCGCCGATGCCCGCGCCATGCCCTCGCAGGAGGCCGAGTACCGCAACCTGATCCTGAACCAGCGCGTCGAGGTGCAGGCACCCTATGTCTCGCCCGGCGTCTGGAAGCGCGGCGCGCGCGAGGTGGCCGAGATGCCCGGCGAGGGCCGCTTAGGCGGGCTTGATCTCTCGGCCTCGAACGACCTGACCGCACTGGTCGAGGTCGCGCACATCGGCGAGGAAATGCACGTCTGGCCGACCTTCTGGCTGCCGAGCGATGGCCTGGCCGAGAAGGCGCGCAAGGACCGCGTGCCCTACGATCTCTGGGCCCGGGAGGGCTATCTGCAAACCACCCCTGGGCGCACGGTGGATTACGACTGGGTCGCGCCGCTTCTGCTGTCTCGGCTGCGCTCGGGCCTGGAGCGCCTGGCCTTCGACCGCTGGAACATGCGCTTTCTGAAGCCCGCCCTGGAGCGCGCCGGCGCCACCGAGGACGACCTGGCCAAGCTGATCGAGTTCGGCCAGGGCTTCGTCTCCATGGCACCCGCGCTGCGCACGCTCGATACCTATGTGCTGAACGACCGCCTGGTGCATGGCGGCCACCCGGTACTCGGCATGTGCGCGGCCCACGCGGTGGTTAAGGCCGATCCGGCGGGCAATCGCAAGCTGGTCAAGCTGTCTGAGACCAAGCGCATCGACGGTATGGTCGCGTTGACCATGGCCGCTGGCGTCGTGGGGGAGTACGTGGCATCTGCCGACCCATCCCGGTCCGTCTACGAAGACCGTGAAGTGCTCGTGATCTGACGGTGTCTGGGTTTTTCTCGCGGCTCCTCTCCAGCGTTGCCAAGGGGCTTTACGAGGGGGGTGCAGGCTCGACAACGCGCTCTGGACGGGGGCTGCTGGGCGCGCTCGGCAGCGGGCGTACTGCGGCCGGCGTGAACGTGACCAGCATGACGGCGCTTCAAGTAACAGCCGTTTGGGGGTGCATCAGGGCCATCAGCCAGGACTTCAGCAAGATCCCGCCCGAGCTGAAGCGCAAGTTGCCCGGCGGCGGCTTCGAGACGGTGACCGATCACCCCGTCGCACGGCTGCTGGTACGGCCCAACCGGTGGCAGACTTGGAACGAGTTCGCCAAGTTCATGATGTTGAACAAGCTGCTGGGCGGCAACGCCTATGCTGTGAGGGTGGTGGATACCGCAGGTCGGATCGCAGCGATCGTGCCCGTGCGCTACGACGATGTGACGATCTACGACGGCCACGACGATATCCTCTACGATGTTCATCCTTCGAACCGCTTCGTGTGGCGTCAGATCGGCGGTGGGCGCCAGTTCGAGCGCTCGGAGGTTCATCACGTCAGGGATCTGAGCCGCGATGGAATTTGCGGCCTGTCGCCCATTGCCTACGCGCGCGAGGTGATCGGTCACGCTTGCGCGGAGCAGGCTTATGGAGCCTCGTTCTTTGGAAGTGGAGCGCATCCAGGCGGCGTCCTGGAGAGCCCGCAGGGGCTTAGTCCCGAGGCCGCAAGGCGGCTCAAAGGCTCTTGGGAGGAGGCGCATCGGGGTGTGGGCAACTCGCATCGCACGGCGGTTTTGGAGGACGGGGTCACGTACAAACCGCTGTCCATGAGCAACAAGGATAGCCAGTTCATTGAAAGCCGACAGTTCAGCGTGATCGAGATATGCCGGATATTTCGGGTTCCCCCGCACAAGGTGCAATCGATGGAGCGCTCCACCTTCTCAAATATCGAGGAGCAGAACATCGAGTATGTGACCGATACTCTCATTCCGCACTTCGAAGACGCTGAGATGGCCATGAAGCGCGATCTGCTGAGCGGTCCTGACGATGAGGATCTGTACATCGACCACGATGCAAATCGCCTGATGCGCGGCAACGCCACTGTGCGCTTTGCCACCTACGCGACGAGGCGCAACTGGGGGATTATCACGGCCAACGAGGCCCGTGCGCGCGAGGGCTTGGGGCCGATCCCAGGTGGCGACGATGCCCTCATGCCAATGAACATGCAGGTGATGGGTGAGGCTGGGCAAGGCTCTGGCGTTGCTGAAAGCGATCAGCCACCGGAGGGCGACGCGCCGCCCTGAGGACAGGCGCCGGCGTCCGCTGGCGCGACTGCGCGTACTCGAAACACGGGGGAGAGACGGGCCCGCTTCTGCGCAAGAGGCGGGCTCTTTGGCGTGGCGGGGGTGCTTGCAGGCACGATGGAACCGAACAGGCAAAGGCAACGAGCATGAGAAGTGGACCACAAAAAACGATTGGCGACAGGCAGGTGCGGGCGGTGATCAGCACATCGGGCCTGGATCGGCACGGCGATGTGGTTGAGCAAGACGGACTTGAGTTCGACAACTTCCTGCAATCGGGCAGCGTCTTGTTCAATCACGACAAGAACTGCCCGGTAGCAAAGCCCATTGAGATCATGCGCATGGGCGACAGCACGGAAGCCTTGGTCGAGTTTCCACCAGAGGGCACGTCGGCCATGTCCGACGAAGTATGCCGGCTGGTGAAGACGGGCGTCATCAACGCCGTCAGTGTGTCGTTCTTGCCGAAACAGGGCGAACCCCTGGAGGCAGGCGGCACGCGGTTCAGGCGTGCCGAGCTGATCGAGTTCAGCTTTGTGACTGTGCCGGCAAATGTGGATGCCCTGGTTCTGGAGCGCTCCATGTCCCAGGCGCAGCCCAAAGACAGCCAGGACAGTCGACGGTTTCTGCTGGGGGCCATCAAGCAGGTTGGGCGACGCGCTCCCGCCCCCGCCACCGAACAGATCACGCCTAAAGGTCTGCTCACAGAGCTGATGCGGCTTGGGCTTTTGCGCGCGAAAGCGGCGCCTGATGAACTGGACGTCGGCGACTTCGTGCGCTGGGACTCCGGCGGCGGTGTTGCCCAAGGCCGGATCGAGCGCGTCGAGCGCGATGGCCAGATCAGCGTGCCCGACAGCGATTTCGTGATCACAGGCCAGCCGGACGATCCTGCCGCTCTGATCGTGGTCTACGCCGAGGATGACGGCGGCTGGGAGCCGACGGACGTTCGCGCAGGGCACAGGTTTTCGACCCTCACCAAAATCAACCCGCTTCCGCCGCCCATGGAGGAAGACGGCATGAGCGATCCTGCCGAGCGCGGCAACGCCAAGCCAGACGAAAAGCGCATGTCGCCCAAACAACAGCAAGCCATACGACGGTCCGCCGCCGTCGCAGCTGGTCTCACCGCGAGGTCAGCCGATGCTTCCGGCCCTTCGGCAAGGCCATCCCCTAGCGCACTCGCGCATCAACAAAAGGAGGTCGACGTGGTTGCAAGCGTCGCCGAACTACGCCAGCGCCGCATCGGCCTGGCCAACGAATTGTCTGCGCTCAGCGAGCCCAAGGACACCCAGGGCGCGCCCAGAGCCTGGACCGAGGCCGACAGCAAAGCGTTCGATGCCAAGGAAGCAGAGTACCGCACCTTGGACGAGCAGCTACAGCGCGCTGAAAAAGCCCTTGCCGCGACCAAGGCCAGTGCTGTGCCGCTCGCGATCGACGATCCCAGCATCACGCCCGCTCAACCGCGCACACCACAGATGAAGGGCGCAGGGTTTGCGCGCATCGTCAAAGCACCGGCCGCAGAGCAGGGCAATCGCCGCAACGCTGCCCAGTATGCAACCGACCAGCCCTGGCAGGACAAGGACGCTATCGCGAAGGCGCTTGGCTCGTCCACCGCCGGGGCTGGCGGCTTCTTGGTGCCGGAGGAGTTCAGCAACGACATCATCGAACTGCTGCGCGCCAAGGCCGTCGTCTTCATGGCCGGCCCCGAGGTCATGCCGATGAACGGCACGATGCTTTTGCCCAAGATCACCACTGGCGCCAATGGCCAGTACATCGGCGAAAACACCAACGCCCCCAAAGAAGAGCAGACCTTCGGCCAGCTTCGCCTGACGTCGAAAAAGCTCGCCTCGCTGGTGCCGATTTCCAACGACCTGATCCGCAACAGCGCCGCGTCCGCAGACCGCATGGTGCGCGATGATATGGTCGCCGGGCTGGCAGTCACGGCCGATGCGGCGCTGCTTCGCGACCAAGGCACCGGGGCCGCGCCAAAAGGGTTCCGGTTTTGGGCGCCAAAGGGCAACATCACGGCCAGCAACGGCACCAATGCGACCCAGGTCGAGCTGGATATCCAGCAGCTGGTCGGCGGGCTGCAGGACAACAACATCCCGATGATCCGCCCGGCGTGGTTCATGGCGCCGCGCTCGCATCGGTTCCTCTACAACCTGCGCGATGCGAATGGGAACTTGATCTACCCCGAACTTCGCCAGATCACCGACGCCGCGCCCATGGGGATGCTCTACGGCTTCCCGGTGTTCGCGACCACCAACATCCCCACCAACCTCAACGGCAATCAGAGCGAGATCTACCTGGTCGACATGGCGCAAGTCGTGATCGGCGAGGAGACCGGCGTCGAGATCATGGTGTCCGACACCGCGGCGTATCACGACGGCACCGGTGTCGTGGCCGCCTTCTCCCAGGATCAGACCGTGATCCGCGCCATCATGCGCCACGACATGGTTTTGCGCCACGAGGCCGCCGTCGCGGTCAAGACCGGCATCACCTACGGCAGCGTTTAAGGGGCTCGCTATGCACTATAAATCCACAAACGCCGGCGCACTCCTGGCTGGCCGCTTTGGCGCGGTCGAGACCGATGTCACGGCTGGCGGCGCAGGCGATGCGACCGCCGTCAGCGGCGCTTATGTCGACCGTCAGGGGCTCTACAGCCTGAAAGCGCTGATGCCTTTCAGCGCAACCCTCGCCGAGGGGGAGACGCTATCCATCTCGGCCACCTTTCAGACGGCAACCGATGGTGCCGGGGCGGGCAGCGCGGATCTTTCCCTGTCCCTCCCGGCAACGGTGGTCGCCACCGGCCCAAGCGGCGGCGGCACGGTGACCGGTGTGGCCGAGGCGGACGTGAGCCTTGCCGAGGCTGACGCATTTGTGCGCGCGACCTTCACGCCCGACCTGTCAGCAGCCAACACCGATACCGCGAACATCGGCCTCGTCTACGTGCTTGGCGGGGCTGACTTCGATCCGATCAGCGGCTCTGCGATCTGATGCTGATCCGGTTCCTTAAGAAGGTGCCGCCCTATTCGGCTGGGGAGGTTGCCGACTTCCCCGACGAGAAGGCGGCGCGTCTGATCCGGGCGCGAGCAGCGTCTGCTGCCCGCCCGGATCCCGAGCCAGTATCCAAAGTGGTGCCCACGGGAGACGGCCATGACAGTCGCTCTGAACCTGGTGGCGGCCCCAACGGCCCCGCTCCTTACTCCCGCCGACGCGCGCGCACAAAGTCGGATTGACCGCACCGCCGAAGAGGTGGCGCAAGACAATCCTGAGGACGGTCTGATCGCCGATCTCATTGCTGCCGTCACAGCACATTTGGACGGCAAGGACGGCATCCTTGGGCGCGCTCTTATCACCCAGACATGGCGGGCCTCTTACGCGGCGCCCCCCTTGTCCCGAGCAATCCAGTTGCCCTTGCAGCCTGTGCAATCGGTGCTCTCGGTTGGGTATCGTGATCAGACCGGAGCCGATCAGATAGTCGCTGCTGATCAATATCGCGGCTTGCCGGGCGAGGACGGCGGCTTGGAGTTGGTCTCCGGTGCAAGCTGGCCGAATGTCGGGGACGGCAGGCGTGCGTTCTTTGTCGAGTTCACCGCTGGCTACGGCGACGCGGCAACCGACGTGCCAGAGGCGATCCGCCACGCGGCGCGCATGTTGGTTGCCTACTATTTCGAGCATCGCGAGGCTGCCGCTGTTGGCGTGTCAGCCGCCCTGTTGCCCCTTACCGTCAAGACCCTTCTTGCGCCCTACCGCCGCTGGGGCTTCGAATAATGGCGCGGGCTGGGCTCATGGATCGTCGCATCGTCATCGAGCGCCGCCAAACCGGACGTGACACCTACAACGACCCAACCACAACCTGGACGCTTGTCGCAGAAGTTTGGGCGCAGTGGAAACGCGGTACGCGCGCCGAGCGCCAGCAAATCGCCGAGCAACGCGTCCAGGTACCCGACACTTTTGTAACGCGCTGGACGCCCGTGCTGGCCACGGTCGCCGAGCCGGACCGCATCCGCTTCGATGGTCGGATCTACGACATTACCGGCGTGGTCGAGTTGGGCCGGCGCGAGCGGCTGGAGATCTCGGCCATGGCGGCTGGTCGACTGGTAGCAGGCGGAGGGGGCTGATGGCTTTACCATTAGCTAAAGTGGCTGTTGGTGCAGTCCTTAAG
>JBCDHK010000083.1:0-11832 GCA_038750185.1 Pseudomonadota bacterium | reverse complement strand
GGTACAGATGAAATTGCGCTCGATACTAGAGGTTTCACAGCCCTCCCTGCCATGATCACCACTGGCAATCTACGTCTTGGTACGGAGGCGCAGGACAGCAATGACTTCCTAATCTACGATACAATAAGCAATCCAGTAGTAGGGGCGCTGTTCTACGATGCTGACGCTGATGGCCCAAGTGCGGCAGTGCGCATCGCCCTACTCAACGGCAGCCCTGCGTTGAATAGTGCGGATTTCGATGTCTTCTGAAAATTCGGGTGCATGATTTGACAACAGCTCTGTGGGGCTTTTCCGAAGTTGGGGGAGGTATCGACGGGCTTCTGACGGATCATGGCGAGGCGGTGAGAGAGGGGATGGTCGATCTGGTTGCGCGAGGAGAAGGGGGCCGGACTGGACGAGATCGGCGCGCCGGTAAAGAGGGACGAGGTCGGTCTTCCTCTGGCGCAGGCAGAGCCCGTATCATAGCTCAAGGGAAAAGGGGTCATCTCGTCCAAATCATGCCCCGTGCAACAAGGTCCATCCCTACAGCATTGCGCATGAACGCTGGCCCACACGCCATGCTGTAGACTGTTGTTTCACCAAGATTTCCGAGCCCGCCGGTGTTTCCACCTTCTTTGAAATCGCTTTAATGGCTGTGGGAGAGGTCCTGCAGATGCGCGACACCCGACCAGATGATCAGTGCGCCGATCAGTGCGATCAGTGCCGCGGAAATCCAGGGCGCGTACTGCATGATCTGCTCAAAACGCGAGGTGCGCGTTGTCACCATGCCAAGCCCTAGCGCTGCGACAGTGCCGATGGCCACCAGCGTCAGCGCAAGGCCGGTGGAGAATGCCGCGACCAGCGTGATCCCCAGTGTCAGCTTTTCCAGGTGAAGGCACAGCACGAACACCGTGATCGCGGCTGGACAGGGGATCAGCCCCCCCGTCAGGCCAAACAGGACGGTCTGCCAGGTGCCGATGCGCCCACTGGCGAGGCGGGCGCGGATCTCGGCGGCGTGGGCGCGGGCGTGGGCGTCCAGGGCGGGATCGTCGAGCCCGGTGCTTTCCATCCTTGCGGCCGCTTGAGGGGAGGCTAAGGCGAGCGCGGGGGTGGTGTGAGGGTGCCCATGAGAAGGATGGTCGTGGTCGTGGCCATGGGGATGGGGCCTGTGCCCGTGCTCCTGCCCGTGGCCGTGCCCCTGCCGCGCCTGTTGCACACCGTTGCGCAGCATCCAGACGGCGATCGCGAGCACGAGAACGCCCGAGACGATCACGAACCAGGGCTCCAGTTGCTCGCCGATCATCTCGTTGCCCCAGGTCAGGGCGAGAAACGCCAGCACCCAGACGACGATCGAATGGCTGAAGGCCGCCGAGACGCCCAGTAGGACGGCCTGTTTCACTGTGCCCTGCACGGCGATGATGTAGGCGGCCATCATGGTTTTGGAGTGGCCTGGCTCCAGCCCGTGCAAGGCGCCCAGAACCAGGGCGAAGACGAACAACACCAGCGGATTGGCGCTGCCCGCTTCGATCATCTGGGTGATGTTCATGGCCGGCTCCTCACGGGGTCACAAAGGCGGCGGGGTCAGAGGTAGCGCGTGATCTCGCGGAATTCGCTCAGACGCGCGGCGCGCTTTTCGGGTTCGGCCAGGGCATCGGAGAGGCAGTGGTCGATGTGATCGTGGATCAGAGCGGTCTTGGCGGCGTGGACGGCGCGCTCGACGGCGTGGAGTTGCTGGGCGAGGTCGAGGCAGGAGCGCTGCGCTTCGATCATGGAGATCACCTTGCGCAGGTGGCCTTCGGTACGCTTCAGACGATTGACGATTTCGGGATGGCTGGCGTGTTGCATGGTACCTTTATATCCCCCCCCAGGGGATATGCAATGTCTGCGGGCCGAGGCCCGGCGTGATCACCTCCACGAACTGCAAGGGCGCCTGTCTCGACAAGGCGCCCCTCCCGAGGGTGTTTTGGATTGCTAAAACCGGGGTCGGTGCGCCACGCTCACGCCCTAACCTGCGCCGAGGTTAGAGCGATTTCAAAGGAGGTGGAGACACCGACTGGCTCGGAAATCGCGGCAAAACAACAGCTTATAGCATTTTGCGCGAACCAACGTTTGCGCAAAATGCTACAGGGCTTCCACATCCCACCACAGGCTGGCAGAGCACACCGGCTCAGGCCGCATGATCAGCATGAGCCACTGGTGTAGGATAAGAGAGCAAGATCAGATATTTGAGGGCGGGCGATGGCGACGCTGGACGAGGCGCTGGAGCCAAGCGGTTTTGCCGCTGGCTGGGCGCGGTCGGGCGGCGGGGTGTCTTAGCGGCTGTATTCCAGGCCCTCGGCTTCGGCGTAGATGCTGCCGTCGTCGGCGTAGACGGTTAGGCTGCATGCCATGCTGGCGCCGCTTAGCGCACAGTCATACTCGCGTTGGGCGACGCGAAACACCACGTCCTCTTGGCGGCAGGCGCGCTCTTGGAAGGGCACGGTGAAGGCGATGCGGTCGGTCTCGGAGGCGTCTAGCGTGATGCGGGCATTGCACGAACCCTTGATCAGGCCGCGTTCGGCGTCTTCGGCGGCGTACTCCAGGTTGAAGGTGCCGCCGCCACCGCCGGTGAAGCAGACGGTCGAGAACACGGTGCCGTCGGCGTAGCTCCAGCAACCTCCGATTGACGGGGTCTGTTGGGTCATGGCTGGGGTGGCCCAAAGGGTGAGCAACGATACTGTGCTGCACAACGCCGCCGTTTTGATCGCGGCCTTTATCACCACCATTTTGATCGCCGCCGCCTTGATTGGCGCGGTCTTGATTGGCGCGGTCTTGAGCACCACCGTCTTGGTTGCCACTGTCTTTATCGCGTTCGTTCCAAGCATGCTTACTCGCCCTGGTAAGGTTAATTTATCGTTCACTTAGCCTGTGATTGCACCCGAGACCAGCGAAATACACTGCTTTTGTCGCTGTTCATCCAGATGTTGGGTTGTGAGCCTGCTGATGTTGGTGTGCTTGGCCCAGTCTTAACCTCGGACGCGCCACGACAACCATAGATTGCTTGGGCAAGCCAGTTATCCGGTTCATGACTGAATTGCCAGGGTGTGCGGGCGGTATTCGCTACTCAAGCCCTCGGCGCGGGCGCGATACTATCGTGCTCGGCGTGCCCCTCGGTGAGGTTCTCTTGGCGGTTGGGCAACAGCCTACACCGGCTCAGCCCACGCGCTCTGGTTTGGGTTTTGTTGGGGGTTCTGCCGAGGCTCCTACGGGGGGCTCGGCGTGGGGCATCGGTGCGCCGGCCTCAGTCTGCCCGGCGTCCTCCTCGCCCTGGCGCACGGCGCGTAGCTGCGTGCCGACCTCGACCAAATAGCCCGAGACCGTGCGCAACAGCGCGCCCGCGACGCCGATGTCGCTCTCGGCGATGGTGCGGAACTCCTCAGTGCCGATGCGCAGACCCTTGAGCGGGCAGGTCGCGACCATGTCGAGGCGGCGGCGCTCGCCCAGGATCACCGCCAGATCGCCAACCACGCGCCCAGGCTCGACCAGCGAGACCGGGCGGTCTTGGGCACTAGCGCCCGGCCAGCGCAACTCGGCCTCACCCTTGACCAGCAGATAGGCGCCGTCCGCCGGATCGCCGGTACGAAAGAGCACCTCGCCCGCCTCGGCATGGATCCAGCGCGCGCCAAAGGCCAGCAGGCGCAACTGACGCCGCTCCAGGCGCGAGAACAGTTCGGTCTTTTCCAGCGCGCGCACCTTGGCCAGAACATCGGCCTCGACCGCATCGCCCTCAGCCGCGGCGGCCACGCTGGCGTCGTCGAGCAGGCGCCCGTCCTCGATCTCGACGTAGAGATCGTAGGCGTGGCGCTCAGTAAAGCTCTCCTCCAGGAAGATCAGCGTGGTCTCGGGCAAGAGCGCGCGCAACCGCTCGGCAGTGGCGCGGCGGTCGGCCTCATCGTGGCTGGCCAGCGCACGGTCGAGCACCAGGATGTCGGGGCGCTTGATGGCAGCGCGCACGAAGGCGATGCGCTCATGGGCATAGGGTGGCAGATTGGCACCGCTGATGCCGCTTGGCACGTCGTAGATCAGTTCGGCCACTTCGGCGCGCAAGCCGTCGTCGGCCAGCACCTCGGCCACCAACTCGCGCACCCGGGCGGCCTTGGCCCCGGCTGAGAGCGCCAGTTTGCCGTAGAGGGCGTTCTCCAGGAGGGTGAGCCCGGTGGCAAAGCGCTCGGGCTCGATGGGCTCGAAGACGTCTTCGGTGCGCACGCGCAACTGCGCGCCTTGGGTGCGGCGCACCTCCAGGATGCGCGCTTGCAGGGCTTCGGGGATCGGCGCGCCGAGTTGATCGGCGGAAAAGCGAAACGGTACGGTGAGAAGCAGCGCGCGCTCGCAAGGGTCGAGGGCGGCGGTGCCCTTGTCGCGCGCCTTGGCGAGCAGGCAGAGCAGCTTGTCGAACAGGGCGGCATCGATGCCGAGCTTGCGAAACAGGGGATGGGCGCTGGCGCTGCGCCCGAAGGTATCGCCGAGCAGAGAGAGCAGCGCCTTGCCGAGCGCCAGCAGATCGTCCTCCAGTTTCAGCTCGCCCAACGCCGCGACAAAGCGCGGATCGCTCGCCAGCGCCTCCTGGCCGATGTCGCGCGAGGGCGTGGCGTAGAGCGCGTTGCCGGCCACGGGCAGGCCGGGGTTGAAGCGCTCGGGCTCGAAGCGGTGGACGGCGCAGCCGAGGCCGCTCTCGCTGAGGCGGCGCACGATCTCGGGGCGCAGCGCCACCACGCGCTCGGCCAGATGGGGATGGCGTTCGGTCTCAAACCGGCTGTCGAGGCCGCGGCGGAAGAGGTAGGTGTCGGTGCCCATGGCCTCGGTCAGCTTGAGCCACCATTCGCGCAGCGCCTGCTCGTCCTCAAGATCGGCCAGACCGGGGTTGAGCCAGGGCGCATCCAGCGGATCGGGGCTATTGCCGGTGCGCTTGGCCTCGGTCGCGGTCTTGGTGTCTGCTTTGGTGCGCGGGGCGGTGCTGAGCGCCATGGTGATATTGTCGCCCACGGTGCCGTTGAAGAGATAGGGCCGGTTGCCGGCATAGCCGATCCGGGCCGCAATCACCGCCTGATGCAGCCCGGCCACGTCTTGGCCGGCGATGCGCACGCGCCCGCTGGACGGCGTGCTCTCACGCGCGATCAGTTCGGCAAAAGCGCGCCGCTCGATGGCCGAGCGGCTGGCCACGGCCACAGTGGCGCCTTGGGGGATCTCCAGATCGACCCCATCGAGGATCAGCGCCCCGTCGCCATCGCGCACGCTGACGCGCTCAAACGCGATGGGGCCTTTCAGGTGGGGGATGTCCTCGGGCGCGCCCTCGAACAGTTCGGCCTCGACCATGCCGCGTGGCATGAAGCGCTCAACGATGGTCTGCCAGCGCAGGCTCATGTCCTGGACTTGGTTGTAGTAGGCGAGCAATTCCTTCCAGGGCGCCGAGAGGTCCTTGTAGGCCGCCAGAGCCGCGACCAGCGCGCCGACGCTTAGCTGGCCTTGGATGGCCAGATAGCCGCCGATGGCAAAGAAGAAAAACGGTGTCAATTGGCTAATGAAGTTGTTCAGAAACTTCATGAAGAATTTTTGGCGGTAGATGCGGTAGCGGATCTCGAACAGCCGTCCAAGCCGCCGGCTGATCACCGCCTGGCGCCGCCGCCAGCCGCCGTTGACGCGCAGATCGCCCGCGCCTGCCGCGCTCTCGCCGATCTCTTCAGCGAGGCCCCGCACTTCCTGGACGCGGGCCTTGTTGAGCAGGTTGATCCGGCGCTGCAGCAGAGGGATCAGCCACGCCTGGAGCGGGATCAGCGCCACGGCGGCCAGGCCAAACCAGACGTTCTGGATGAAGAGGAACGTCAGGATGGTCAGCATCTGCCCAGCCTGAAACACCGGCTGGGCCAGCGCATCGCCCATCAGGCCGCCGAGCGGTTCGGCCTCGGCGGTGACCATGGAGACCAGCTCACCCTGGGAGGTGCGGCGGAAATAGGGCTGGGGAAAGCGCAGGATGCGGTGGATCAACTGATAGCGAAACCGGCGCAAGAGGCGCTCGGCCAGAATGCCCTTGCGGGTGTTGATCCACATCTTCATCAGGCCGTAGCCGATGACGGCCAGCAAGAAGCCGCCGCAGAGCAGGGCGAGATAGTCCAGGCGGCTCAGTTCGATGCCGTTCAGCGTCGGCGGGCTGCCGCCGGTGCCGATAGCGTCGTTGACGATGCGCTTGGGCAACTCCAGCGTGGCGTAGAGAAAGGGAAACGCCAGTAATGTGAGGCCAAGCAGCAGGATCTGGTCGCGCTTGGAATGCTTCCAGATGAACGCGAAAAGGGTTCGTTCCATGGGATCGGGTCCGGGACTGTCGCGAGACTGGTCGGGAGCGGTCGTATCTGACAACCGGAATTGACACGTGATATGGGCACTCTGCCTGCCCGATGGAACCCCATCCCGCCATCCGAGGCAAACCCCAGGCTATGCGGCCTCAAACGCAAGCGCAGGCTGTGCCCAGGTGATGCTCCAATTCCCACGCGCCTTGCGCCGGCCCCCAGGCGTCGATGCGCGTGCACGTCGCCAGTGCCGCCTGCTGAGCCGGCGTCAAGGGAGCGGGCCTGTGCGCGGGCTCGGCGGGCTCGGCACCGGTGCCGGCAAAGCGATAATCGATGCAGATCAGCCGTGCGTCGGGATTGGCCGCGCGCACTGCGGTGAGTTGGACCAGCCCCGCCCAGTCGAGGCGCAGATGCACCACCAGCGTCGCGGCCTTATAGCGCGGCTGGCACACGCCTTGTGCGAGGCGCTCGATCGTCTGGCTGCGCTGCCCGAGGCGCTCGATCAGGGCGGTGGCGTCCTGGCCCAGGGTCTCGGCGACGAGGTGGATCGCGGTGGCGGTCATGGCTGTCTCCTTATGGCTTTGGCCTGTTTGACTGTCTGGGCACAGTATGGACCAAGCGGGCCGAGAGCGCGCGCGTCCAAGGGCAGTGCGCTGGGGCGCAATCGGCGCGCGCCTACGCCTTTGGGATAGGCCGGCCCTTTCTTGCGGTGTAGTGGCGGTGCGGTGCTGGCATGGACAGCGCCCTCCCGAGGTGGCAAAGCGGGGCCCATGACCGATCCGACGACTGATCCGACCGAGCTTTTGCGCACTCTGTTTGCCCGTGCCGTTGCCGCCGCCGATCCCATGGCCGTGCTCGCAGCCCATCTGCCCGAGCCGCCCAAGGGCCGCACCGTGGTGGTGGGCGCGGGCAAGGCCTCGGCGCGCATGGCTGAGGCGCTGGAGGCGGCCTGGGCGGGGCCTCTCGGTGGCCTGGTCGTCACGCGCTATGGCCATGGCCGGCCTTGTCGGCAGATCGAGATCGTCGAGGCGGCCCACCCGGTGCCCGATGCCGCTGGCGCTGCGGCGGCGGCGCGCATTCTGGAGACGGTCTCGGGCCTCACGCCCGACGATCTGGTGATCGCGTTGATCTCGGGCGGTGGCTCGGCGCTGATGACGTTGCCTGCCGGCGCCATCACGTTGGCCGAAAAACAGGCCGTCAACCGGGCGCTGCTCGCCTCGGGCGCGGACATCGGTGAGATGAACGTGGTGCGCAAGCATCTGAGCCGCATCAAGGGCGGGCGTCTGGGCGCGGCCTGCCATCCGGCGCGCCTGGTCAGCCTGATGATCTCGGATGTGCCGGGCGACGACCCGGCCACCATCGCCTCGGGCCCGACGGTGGGCGAGGGCTCGACCCCGGCTGAGGCTTTGGCGATCCTGGCGCGCTATAGCATCGAGGTGCCTGAGAGTGTCGCCGCCCATCTGGCAGGCCCCAAAGATGCGCCCACGCCGGACGATCCGCGCCTGGAGCGGGTCGAAAACCGTTTGATCGCCGCGCCCCAGCGCTCGCTGGAGGCCGCTGCCGAGGCGGCACGCGCCGCCGGTATCACGCCGCTCATCCTCGGCGACAGCCTGGAGGGCGAGGCGCGTGAGGTGGGCGTGGTCATGGCCGGGATCGCCCGCCAAGTCCTCACCCACGGCCAGCCTCTGCCCCGGCCTTGCGTGTTGCTCTCGGGCGGCGAGACCACCGTGACGTTGGGCAAGTCGGAGCATGGTAGGGGGCGGGGCGGGCGCAATGTCGAGTTTTTGCTCGGGCTTGCCATTGCGCTCGATGGCCGTCCGGTCTGGGCGGTGGCGGGCGACACCGACGGCGTCGACGGCGCAGAGGAGATCGCAGGCGCCCTCGTCACCCCCGACACCCTGGCCCGCGCGCGCGCGCTCGGGATCGACCCCCACGCGAGCCTCGCCCAAAACGACGCCCACAGCTTTTTCGAGGCGCTCAGCGATCAGATCATCACCGGGCCGACCCTGACCAACGTCAATGATTTCCGCGCGTTGCTGATCCCCTGATACCGGCACTCAGCCGACAGCCACCGCACCCTGGCGCCACCCTGGTGCCTTTGTCGCCAGCGGCATGGGGGCGTGTTGTGCAGAGCGAAAAACCGCTACCTGCGGCAGTCTGTCTCCCCGATTTTGCGTGACAGCGTTTAGGAGGAAGACTATCTGATTTTCAGGAATTCCTGAAAGCCATGGAACTCCCACGAGCCCACCACAAGCCCGGATGGTTACATCCCAGCAGGAAGACGCCATGCAACTCACCCCCATCCAAAGCACCTTCGTGATGCACTTCGGCGAGATGGGCTCGCGCTGGGGTGTCAGCCGCACGGTCGGCCAGATCTATGCGGTGCTATTTCTCTCAGAACGCGCGCTCTGCGCCGATGAGATCGTCGAGGCGCTGGGCGTGTCGCGCTCCAACGTCTCCATGGGGCTCAAGGAGTTGCAATCCTGGCGTCTGGTCCGCCTCTCGCACCAGCAAGGTGACCGGCGCGACTACTACTCAACCCCGGGCGAGCTCTGGGACATCGTGCGCACGCTGGCCGAACAGCGCAAAGCGCGCGAAATCGACCCGACGCTGACCGTGCTGCGCGAATTGCAGATGCAAGAGCCCTCGGGCGACGCCGACGCCTACGCTCAGAAGCGCATTCAGGAGACGGCGGAACTGATCGAACTGCTCACCGGCTGGTTCGACGAAGTCAACCGTTTGGAGACCCGGCGCATCGAGCAACTGTTGAGCCTCGGCGCCCAAGTGCAGCGCGTGCTCGACTGGAAAGACCGGCTGACCATCATGCCGGGCGGAAAGGATAAATAACAGCCATGGACCCGTTGGTTCTCGCCAGGCTGCAGTTTGCGGCCAATATCTCGTTTCACATCCTGTTTCCGACCATCACCATCGCACTCGGATGGCTACTGCTCTACTTCCGCCTGCGCTTCAACCGCTCGTGCGAAGAGGGCTGGATGGAGGCCTATCGCTTCTGGGTGAAGGTCTTTGCACTCAGCTTCGGCCTCGGCGTGGTCTCGGGGATCACGATGAGTTTTCAATTCGGCACCAACTGGCCGGGCTTTATGGAGAAGGTCGGCAATGTGGCCGGGCCTTTGCTCGCCTATGAGGTGCTGACCGCCTTCTTCTTGGAGGCCGGTTTCCTCGGCATCATGCTGTTTGGCGAAAAACGCGTCTCGGCGCGCATCCACACGCTGGCCACGGTATTGGTCGCCTTCGGCACCTCGATGTCGGCGTTTTGGATCCTGGTGCTCAATTCCTGGATGCACACGCCCGTGGGCTTTGAGCTGCGTGACGGTGTGGTCTATGCCACCGATTGGTGGGCGATCATCTTCAACCCGTCCATGCCCTATCGCCTCGTGCACATGGTGCTGGCCTCGGTGCTGACGGTGGCCTTCCTGGTCGCCGGTCTCTCGGCGCTGGCCTATCTCTGGGGCGCGCGCAAGGACGGCGTGATGAAGGGCCTCAAGACCGGCGTCTACCTGGGCGCCATCGCCATCCCGCTCCAGATCCTGGCCGGCGACATGCACGGCCTCAACACCCTGGAGCACCAGCCCGCCAAGGTCGCGGCCATGGAAGGCCATTGGGAGACCGGCCCCGCCGATCTCGTGCTCTTCGGCATCCCCAATGCCGAGACCCGCGAGAACGACTTCGAGATCGCCATCCCCAACATGGCCTCGCTGATCCTGACCCACACGTTTGAGGGCTCTGTCACCGGGCTCAACGACTTCGTGGCCGAGGACGGTGCGCTAGAGCATCCGCCGGTGCTGCCCGTATTCATGGCGTTTCGTGTCATGGTCGGGGTCGGGATGCTGATGCTGGCGGTGTCGTGGTACAATGCCTATCGTCTTGGGCGGGTCGGCACCCCCGAGGTCTGGGGCATGCGCGCGCTGGTCGCCATGACGTTCTCGGGCTGGGTGGCGACGCTGGCGGGCTGGTATGTCACCGAGATCGGGCGCCAGCCGTGGCTGGTGACGGGCGTGCTCGACACCGCCTCGGCCGCTGCCGAACACCCGGCGCCGATCCTGGGGCTGTCGCTGGCGCTCTATCTCAGCATCTACGCCGTGCTGTTGGTCGCCTTCATCGGCGCGCTCACCCACATGACGCGCAAGCTGGCCGACAATGTGCGCGTCGGCCCTGCCGCAGGCGCCCCGGTCTCGCCAAGCACTGGCGTGGTGGCTGCCGAGTAAGCCTCAAACCGTCTCCAGATGACATGAGCCGGCCCCCAGCGCGGGGGCCGGGCCCTCCCACGCACCCCGCCACAGGAGCCCACCGCCCATGATCGCCGACTATCCCTATTCCGACTGGCTGCCGATTGCCTTTGCGGCGCTGATGGGCCTGTCGATCCTGATCTATGTGATCCTTGATGGCTTCGACCTCGGCGTTGGGCTGCTCACCGGCTTTGCCCCCCAGGAAGAGCGCGACATCCTGGTCGGCTCCATCGGGCCGTTCTGGGATGCCAACGAGACTTGGCTGGTGCTCGCGGTCGGCCTGCTGCTGGTGGCTTTTCCCGCCGCCCACGGCATTATCCTGACCACGCTCTACCTGCCCGCCACCTTGATGCTGATCGGGCTGATCCTGCGCGGGGTCGCTTTTGAGTTTCGCGCCAAGGCGCCGGTCGAGCGCAAGGAGTTTTGGGATCGGGTGTTCCTCGCCGGCTCCGCCTTGGCGGCGGTGACGCAGGGTTACATGCTCGGCGCCTACGTGCTGGGGCTCGATCAGTCGCTCTCGGGGGTGCTGTTCTCGCTCCTGACCGGGGTTTGCTTGGCGGCAGCCTATGCCTTCATCGGTGCCACCTGGCTGATCGCCAAGACCGAGGGTGCGCTGCAGCTAAAGGCGGTGCGCTGGTCGCGCGCGCTGCTCTGGTTTGCCGGAGCGGGCATGGTAGCGATCTCGGTTGCCTCGCCGCTGACCTCGGAGCGCATCTTCGACAAGTGGTTCTCCTTCCCCGAGATCGTGCTGCTTGCCCCCGTGCCGTTGTTCACCGCCGGGCTGTTCTTTGCGCTCTACCACCTGCTGCGGGCTGCGCCTTTTGCGGGTGATCGCTACACCTGGGCGCCGTTTGCCGTCACCGCGGCGATCTTTGGGCAGGGGTTTGTCGGGCTGGCCTACAGCTTTTTCCCCTATGTGGTGCCCGAGCAGATGACGATCTGGGAAGCGGCCTCAGCGCGCGAGAGCTTAGCGATCATCCTGGTCGGTGCTGTAGTGACCATGCCGGTGATCGCGGGCTACTCGGTGTTTGCCTACAAAGTGTTTGCCGGCAAGGCGACGGTGCTACGCTACGACTGACGCCCGGCCCGGTCGAAGGGGGGGCTCAACCGGCACACCCCCTCGACCAGTTCGCGCTTTCGCTTCACTCGAACTCCAGGATCACCTCGTCGACGGCCAAGCTCTGCCCAGGGGCCGCATTGACTGCCTTGACCGTGCCCTTGCGCTCAGCCCGCAGCACGTTCTCCATCTTCATCGCCTCGACCGTGGCCAGCGCCTGGCCCTCCTG
>JBCDHK010000082.1:0-11902 GCA_038750185.1 Pseudomonadota bacterium | reverse complement strand
GCCGTTGCCGTCGGGGTCGTAAAACAGCGTCCCGCCAGCATAGACGATATAGTCGTCCGCCTCCTGTGCCGTGCCGAAGACCAGGTTTTCAGCCGTGAACGCCTGGCCGCGAAACACGGTGAAGCCGGCATCGTCGAGCGTGATGGTATCGGTGCCGGAGACGAAATCCGCCACCCGGTCGATCCCGCTCGCCGCCCCGCCTTCGAACACGAACGTATCGCGCCCGGCACTGCCGCGCAGGAGATCGTTGCCATCCTGGCCCTCGATGCGATCGTCGCCGTCTTGGCCGTTGAGCGCGTCGTTGCCAGTACCACCTCGCAGCAGATCGTTGCCCGGCCCGCCGGTGAGAAAGTCGCCGTCGCCGCCGCCGACGAGGCTGTCATCGCCCCCGCCCCCGGTCAGCGTGTCGCGGCCCGCCTCGCCGAATACTTCGTCGGCGCCATTGGGGCCGGTTTGGGCGTCGTCGAGGAACAGATCGGCGCCCTCGCCAAGCGAGACCACATCGGCGCCCGCCCCGCCTTTGGCCGTGTCGTCGCCCGCCCCGCCGAGGACCGTGTCGGCCTGGGCGCCGCCGTCGAGGCTGTCGTTGCCCGCGCCGCCCGAGACCAGATCCGAGCCCGTGCCGCCATCGAGATTGTCGTCGCCACCGACGCCGAACAAGACGTCGTCGCCCGCGCCGCCCTTGACCGTGTCGCGCCCGTTGGCCCCGGTCTGGGGGGTGTCCTCGAAGAAATCGTCACCGTCGCCGAGATCGACCTGATCGGCACCCGTGCCGCCAAAGGCGGTGTCCTGACCATCGCCGGCGAATACGGTGTCGGCGCCGTTGCCAGCTTCGATGGAGTCGTCGCCCGCCCCACCCACGATCAAATCCAAGCCGCCGCCGGTGATAAAGTCATCGCCTGCGCCGCCGAGCAGCGTGTTGTCGCCAGCGCGCCCAAGCAACGTGTCGTCGCCCGCCCCGCCCTCGACACTGTCGTCCCCGCCAGCCCCCGAGCGCGTGTCGTCCTCGAAGACATCGTCGCCCTCGCGCAAGAAGATCACATCGGCCCCGCTGCCGCCAAAGACGGTATCGTCACCCTCGCCCGCATCGATCGTGTCGGCCTGGGCACCGCCGCGGATCAGATCGTTGCCCGTGCCGCCGAAGATGACATCGCTGTCTGCGCCGCCATCGAGCGTGTCATCGCCGCCGCGCCCGCTCAGCGTGTCGCGTCCAGCCCCGCCCGAGACCGCGTCGCGCCCGTTGGGGCCTTCCTGGTCGTCATCGACAAAGCGGTCGTTGCCGTCGCCGAGCAGGATCAGATCGGGGCCGGCATCGCCGAACACGGTGTCGTTGCCGGGGCCGGCGTCGACGGTGTCGGCCTGGGGGCCGGCGTGGATCAGATCGCCGCCTTCGCCGCCTTCGATCCAGTCCTCGTTGACGCCGCCGTAGAGGGTGTCGCGGCCTTCGTCGCCCATCAGGGTGTCGTCGCCCGCCTGGCCGTAGAGGGCGTCGTCGCCGGTGAGGCCGTCGAGGTAGTCGTCGCCGCCCTGGCCCATGAGGGTGTCGTCGCCAAAGCCGCCGCCGATGCGGTCGCTCTCATTGCGGCCCTGGAGGTTGTCGTCGCTGGTCAGGCCACGCAGAGTGAGAAAGCCGTCCTCGCCGCGGTCTTCGGGATTGGCGCGGCGGGGCGCGCTGGTGTCGGTGATCTCCAGGAGCACGGTGTAGGTGCGGCTGCCGCCCTTGCCGTCGCCTGCGGCATAGGTGAAGCTATCGGTCTCGGGGGCGTTGCGCCCGATGCCGGCGAAGGGGGTGTAGATGAAGCCGCCCGCAGCACCCAGGAGCAGCGTGCCGAGGGTGGGGGCCTCCAACAGATTAAAGCGCACCGGATCGCCTTCGGGGTCGACGGCTGCGAGTGCGATGCGCGGATCGGTGGCGATGAGCGGTATGCCGGTCGAGACCAGATAGGCGCGGTCATCGGCGCGCGGGGCGTCGTTTTTGGGCGTCAGCGTGATCTCGACGCCGCCCTCGGTGATGCCGTCCGGGCCTTGGTAGGCTGGCCCGAGCAGCGGCCGCAGCGTATCCGAGATCGCCCAAGGATCGCGCACCTCATAGCCGAAGCGCCCGGCGGGGCCGTTGAAATCGAGATCGGGGCGGTAGCGCAGATCGATGAGTTCGTCGGGGATCAGGGTATCGCCCACGTTCAGCGCAAAGTCGGCGGCAGGGGCGATGGCGGCGGCGGTGAACAGCGTCGCGCCGACGAAATCGGCGGCGGTGAGCGCACGGGCCGGGTTATAGCCGTCCAGTTGCAGCACCGTGCCGCTGGCGTTGAGGCGCACGCCTTCGGGCACGACCTCAAAGCGCAGTTCGGCCAGGCTCGAGAGGCCGAGGGCTGCGACATCGATGCGGTCGAGCCCCGGTCTGAAGTCGGTGGCGATGTCGACGCCCGCCTCCAGGCTCATGACGAAGATGTCCGCGCCCTCGCCGCCGGTGAGCGTATCATCGCCCGTGCCGCCGTCGAGGCGGTCGGCGCCCGTGCCGCCCACGAGCACATCGTTGCCCGCGCGCCCGAGCAGGATGTCGTCGCCCGCGCCGCCCTCCATGGTGTCGGCCTCGGGCGAGCCCGAGACGCGGTCGTTGAGGGGCGAGGTGAGGGCGGCGGCCTCCAGGATGAAGCCGGGGGCGTTGAAGAACGTCGGGACATCGTTCCAGGATGGGCGGAACAGTTTTTCTTCCGCGTCGAGGACGTCGCGCGCGTACTGCAGAGTGTTCTCGCGGTTGCCGGCGTTGTTGGGCTCTCCGGGTGCCCAGAGCGCGAACTCCCAGGGCGTGCCGTCGGTCCAGCCCCAGGTGCCGCCGCTGGCGTCGAGGGTGCCGCCCGCATCGGTCTTGACGCCGCCGAGGCGCGGGCCGGAGGTGCTGCCCTCGACGTAGCTCGGATCGTCGGCAAAGAGATCGAAGGCGAAATTGTTTTCGGCGGCGGAGGCGATGGAGGCCCAGTCGATCAGGCGCTCGGTCTGGTCGGGGCTTTCCAGGAAGCGGGCGTTGAAGGTCTCCAGCAGATCGCGAAGGCGGCTCTCGATGTTGAAATAGTCGTTGGCTTCGGGGTCGAAGTCCTGGCCGCCGTTGGAGAGCCCCGAGCCGTTGAAATCGCCCAGCGCATAGAAGTGGCCGGTGCCGCCGTCTTCTTGGCGCCACTGCACCCATTGCAGCGGGCTGCCGCGGCTCCAGAGCGCGGTCTCAGTGTCGACATTGGGGGCGATGGTGGTGCCCACGGTGGTGAGGTCGATGTCGAAGCCGTCGATCTCGGGCAGGGTTGCCTCGGCCTCCAGGCGGAGCGCCAGGGCGGTCGGCTCGGGGGGGAGGGCGGCGTTGCCCACGCCCGGGCCCGGCGGGTCGGTCTCGGGTGTGGGGCTCGGGGCGTTGAGCTCTGCAATGCGCGCGGCCAGTTCAGCCGGCTCGCTGACGGTCGCGCGGCGGTCGGGCTCGGCCAGGAAGTGGAGGGCGGCCAGGGTGGCGGCGTCGAGCGTGTCGCCCGCGCTCACCGCCACGCGCGCGCCCGTCACCGGGTCGCGGTAGAACAGATCTCCGTCGCTCGGATCTTCGAGCAGGGTATAGAGCGTGCCCGTGGCCACCGGCAGCGGCGCGGCCAGGCCCAGTTCGGCAATGGGCAGGAAGACGGTGCCCGCAGGCAGTTCCGTCACCGTGACCTCCAGCGTCTCGACGGGGGCGAAGGCGATGAAGTCCTCCGCGCCGATCTGGCCGTTGGCGGTGGTGTAGGCCAGGAAGTCGAGCTGGGCGCGGCTCACGGTCTCGCCAACGGCGATCTCGTCGATCACCTGCCAGTTCTGTGGCCCCCCCGGCGCGCCAAAGGGTGCAGCATTGGTGAGGAGGAGGCGCCCGCCCTCGGCAATGTCGGTCAGGACATAGGCCTGGGCTTCGCCGAGCCGGCTCTCGGGCAGGAGCGTGACCAGATCGCGCGCACTCTCATCGAGTTCCTGCGCGGTGAAGAGCGGGCCTGCCTCGGCGCGGGCGACGTCCTGGCGGGCCTGGTCGAGCCTGGCCTCGGCGGCCTGCAGTTCGGCGCGGGCTGCGACCAGACGGATAAGGCTCTCCTCCAACCGTGCCTGGGAGATCGCACCGGCATCGAACAACTGCTGGGAGCGCTCGGCCACGCGCGCGGCCAGCGCGGCGCGCACCTCGGCCACGGCGACATCCCGCTCGGCCCTTGCTTCGCGCACGCGGGCCTCTTCGAGATCGGGCAGGGGCTCACCTTGGCCCGGCAGCTTGCCAAGGCGCGAGAGATGGACGGTGTCGCGGAATACGTCGGCCTCGACGGTCAGTTCGCCAAGAGCAAAGCTTATCTCGGGGTGGGACACATCGCTGGGGTTGTCGAGGCCGAGCGAGGCGCCGTCGAAATCGCCGGGGCGCACGACGACTTCGCGGGTCTGCACCGTGGGGGTGCCGATGCGCTCGCCGCGCTCGTTGCGATCAAAGATGGATACTTCGAGGGTGAGGCGTACCTCGGTTAGCGCTGGGCGTCCGCCGACGAGGCCGTTGGGCACGCCAAAGTCCTGATCAGGGATGAAGACCAGCCGTTCCAACAGCCTGGGGCCCAACTCCTGACCAAGGCGCACTGGGGTGTCGCCGTTGGGCCCGCGCAGGACAAACCGTCCCGCTTCGGGCAGACCGACCACCGTGGCCGGGTCCACCAGCGGGCTCTCGCCATTGTCGGGGGCAAAGACGGCGATCTCGGACCACGGGTCCTCGGGCAGCGTCAGAGGCCCCGGATCGCTGACCAGCGGATCGGTGTTGACCAGCGCCAGGGTTTCCTCGCCGACGCTCAGATACTCGATGCCGCTCAGGCGCGCGCGCAGTTGGGTGGTGAAGGCGCCGTCGGGTGCGACGCCGGTGTTGTCGAGCACCACCACGCTCTCGCCAGCCACGCCCTGGGGCGAGACCCGGATGGAGGCGACCTCCTCGGCCACAACACGCGCGCGATCAACGCCGGGGCCGCCGTCGAGGAAGAACTGCTCGTTGGCAAAGCCCACCTCCGCGATCCCGACCGCGACGAACCGGTCGTCGTCGGCCCCGCCGGCAAAGGTGATCTCATAGGGCGAGCCGTCCTCCAGGAACGCCCGGCCTCGCCCGGCAATCAGAATATCGTCGCCGCCCGCGCCGTCGATCACCTGGAGGGCGTTGTCGTTGAGCCGGTCGCCGGTCTCCGAGCCCTCGCCGTCGCGCGGGCGTCGCAGGCCGAGACGGTCGCCAAACTCGGAGCCGCTCAGGATCTCGAAGTTGTCGAAGTCATCGCCCACTGCCTCGCCGGTGGAGCCTTCGAGGTTGAACACATCGGCGCTAAACTGATTGGTGGCGGCGGCGACCACGATCAGGATGAAATCGAGCCGCGCCTCGGCATTGGCATAGCTCAGGATATCCTGGCCGTCGCGCCCGTCGAGCACATCGCCGCCCTTGCCGCCTTCGATGACGTTGTCGGTGTCGGTGCCGCGCAGGGTGTCGTCCTTGGCGGTGCCGATGATGCTCTCGATGTCGAGGAGTACGGCATCACGGCCATCGAAGCGGCCCTGGCGGGCGAGCAGGTCGATATTGGCGCCGCTATCGGCCTCGCGCGGCAGGAAGTCGAGGCCGCGGTCATAGCGCAGATCGAGCACATCGATGCCCTTGCCGCCGTCGACGATGGCGTCGTCGCGGAAGAAGGGATCGGCGGCGATGAGCGCCACGCGCAGTGCGTCGAGGGCCTCGCCCTTGCGGTCGCTGGCCAGATAGGTGTTGATGGCCTCGCGGTAGGCTTGGCCGGGGTCGGTGGGCGTGGTGATTTTGCGCGCACCGCCTTTGACATCGACGGCACGCGAGGTCGAGCGGCTGAACTTGGTCGTGGTGCCGGTGAACTCGAAGGCGGTCTCGCCGCCGCCGGAGCTTTCGCCCTCCACCTCGGAGGAGGCCTCGCCCACATTGAAGGCGCTCACGTTTTCAAAGCCGCGCCCGGGGAAGCTGAAGATCTCCGAGCCGGGCTGGGCAACGCCGAAGGAGAGCACGTCGCGCCCGCCGCGCCCGCTGATCTGGTCCGCGCCGCCCTGGCCGTAGAGCCCTTCGTCGCGGCCGCCGCCGAGCAGCATGTCGGCGCGCGTGGTGCCGATCAGGCCCTCGACACCGGAAAAGCTGGCAATTTCCACCGTGGGGGCATCGGGGCCGATCACCAGCGACTGGGCCTCGTTGAGAAAGAACGAGCCCGCCTCGAAGCCGTCCCGGCCCTGGCGCACGCCGTCGAAGAAGCTCTCAGGGTCGAACGGGCCGTCGCTGCTGCCGGCATCGACCCAGGGGCCGCCCTCGCGGCGGTATTCGGTGACGCCGAGGGCAAAGTTGTCGAAGGAGCCGGGCAGGAACTCGATCGCGGCGTTAGCGCCGGTGGAGACCGTGGCGACCAGACGGGTCTCGGGCGAGGGCTCGCTGCCAATGTTTGCCGCGCCGATCAGGATATAGCGCAGCTCGTAGGCGATATCGCGGGTGCTGCCGGTGGGATCACCGTTGGCATCGCGCTCTAGCTCGCGCAGGACGTTGGTCTGCACCAGACTGTACTGCTGGTCCCAATCGAGCAGCACCAAGTCCTCGCCCACGCCGCCGAACAGCACATCGCCGCGGCCCAACGCGCCCTCGATGGTGAGCGGGTTGGGGTTGGCCGGGTCGGTATCGGGGGTGAAGCCGACCTTGACCTCGACGCCCTGCGCCGCGGTCCAGAGGATGTCGTCGCCAGCTTGGCCCAACACCACGTCCGAGCCGCCCTTGCCGGTGAGACGGTCGTCGCCCGCGCCGCCTTCGATGCGGTTGTCGCCCGGCGTGCCGAAGACGATGTCCTCGAACGCGGTCGCGCGGACGTTTTCGATGTCGCGGAACTTGTCGCCTTGAGCGACGCCGCGAAAGCCCTGGCCGTCGATGCGGTAGGTCTCGAACTCCTCACTGCCGGTTGCGCTCAGCAGGGGGGCGAACTGCTCCGGGTCGACCTCCTCGGGGTCGTCGAGATCGAGGAAGACGCTGGTCGGTGCGCCCGAGTAATCGACCCAGTCGATGCCGGGGCCGCCGTCGAGCATATCGGCGCCCGGGCCGCCGATCAGAGTGTCGTTGCCCGCCTGACCGTAGAGGCGGTCGTTGCGCCCTGTCTCGCCTGCGGGATCGCCGATCAGCAGGTCATCGCCCGCGCCGCCCTCGAAGTAGCTGCGCCCGGTGTCGCCGGTCAGCCTGTCGTTGAACGGGGTGCCGGCGATGCCTTCGATGTCGATCAGAGTGTGGCGCGTGACCCAGGGGCCGGCGGCCACACCCGTGCTGAGATCGAGCGCGATGGGGCCGGGTGCGTTGACGTAATCGACCAGATCGAGATCGAGCGGCTCGCCGCCGCTGGTACCCACGGGCGCGTCCTCGCCGCCGTCGTAGAGCCCGGTGCCGGGACCCGCGATGATGCGGTCCTCGCCCTCGCCCCCTAAGGCTTCTTTGCCCACACCCGTGCCAACGTCGAGGATGTCGTTGCCCAGGCCGCCGATCAGCGTGTCGGGGCCGCCGCGCCCGGAAAGGCTGTCGTCACCCTCGCCGCCGTCGATGCGGTTGGGCTGGTTGTTGCCGGCCAGCGTGTCGTCACCCGGGCTGCCGTCGAGGTTTTCGACATTGACGATGGCGCTGCTGCCGTCCTCGGAGACCGTGGCGCCGCCGATCAGGCTGAGATCGTCGGCGGCGACCAGCTCATTGAGCGTGGCCGAGAACTGCGCGCCGCTGGGCTCAGCGGCCTTGAGGATGTCGAAGGCACGCACCGTGTAGGGGGTGTCGTTGGTCTCGGCGAAATAGGAGAGGCCGACGCGGTATTCAAAGCCCAAGAGGCCGTTCGGATCGAGGGTGCGCACCAGGCTCGGCTGGGCGGGTTTGACTGGCTCATTGGCCGTGAAGAAGCGGATCTGGGCGCCAGTGCCGCCCTCGATCTCGACCCAGACATAGCCGAGCCCGCCCGGCGCATCGATGCTGAGCCCCGCCTCGCGCAGCGAGAAGATGTTGATGATGCTGAGGCTTGGATTCGTGGCGCGAAACTGGATATCGACCGGCGCGCGCGTGCCGCCCGTGCGCTGGATCTCGATGAAAAACTCGGCATCGGGGAAGAAGAGATCGAGCACCGGATCTTCGAAAAAGCCCGAGACGCTGGTGAGGGCTGGCAGCGCCACGGCGGCACTCGGCGCGCCCGAGCCACCCCGGCCTGCCGCGAGATCGACAGCGACGCCCTCCGCGCGCGGGGCGGCGGCGAAACTCAGGGTGTCGGTGCCGGCGAGGCCGTCGAGGGTGGCGCCGGGGGTCAGCGCGCTGCCGTCGATCAGATCGTCTTGCGGTGTGGGCTGGGTGACGAAATTGCCCGCGCCTGCGCCCAGGATCGGAAACGCCCAGGCCGAGGCGCTGGCGCCGTTTTCGTCGGTGAACTCCGAGGTCGTGATATCGAAACTGTCGTTGTAGAGTTGGGCCAGTGGCGCATCGTTGATGATCTCGAAGGTCTGCTGCCAGGCTGGGCCAAAACTCTCGTCAAAGCCGAAACGGGCGCCAAAAGCCTGGAAGAAGGCGCTGAAGCGCAACTCCAGCGCGGTCAGCACGATATCGAGCGCGAAATCGAGCGAGGTGTCGTTGGCCACCTCAGCACCGGCCAGATGCTCGACCTCGACCAGGACCGCATCCGGGGTGACGGTGGTGCCGTCCTCGCGCGTGACGGGGGCGAGCGTCGGAAAGGCCAGATCGAGCGAGGGCGCGCCTTCGAGAAAGCCGGTGGTGGTGATGGGCGCGCTCACCGCATCCAAGCGGGCCTCGAAGATGCCCTCAAAGCCGATCAGATCGGAAAACGCGATATCGACGAAATCGAGCACCACGCCGTTGGAGGCGTTGAAGTTGACCAGATCGCCATCCGGCCCCGTGCCCTGGCCGTCCGAGGTCACACCGCTGCCGTCCTTGTAGAGCACATAGCGAAACAGGGCGTCGTCTTCGGGGCGGATCTCGGAGAGCTGGGGATCGGCTCCGACCAGGGGGCGCGAGCGTGCCAGATAGGCGGTCTCCTCGGGCAGCGTGAGGAGCTGGCGCCAGGTCTGCCCGCCGTCGATGGAGCGCACTACGCCGCCGCCGACCGAGCCGGTCTGCCCGGTGAAGGCGCCCGGTATCTGGCGGTTTTCGAAATCGACGAAGCGGGCGATGTCCTCGGCCACCCGGTCGCGCTCGACTTCTTCGGCCGAGAGGGCGCGCGAGAGCATGGCCGCCACGTCCTCGTCCCAGAAGCTGTTGGCCTCGTTGTAGTAGACGCTGTAGCGCGGCACCCGCGCGGTGATCTCGGCCTCGACGCGTGCGCCGTCCTCATCCAGGATCGCCTCGCCGGTGTCGGGGTCGCGGTAGAAGAAGTTGAGCCGGGTTTGCAGTGGATCGGGCGTGACCTCGACCGTCTGATTGACTGGCAGCCCGAATACCAGATCGGCATCGAACAGATTATAGCCGAACTCGGCCCCCGCCGAGACCACGCCAAAATCGAACCCGGTGCCGATGGTGCCCTCGAACCCCGGGATCGGGTTCAGGAACGGAAACGCCGCCTTCAGGAACTCGAACAGGATGTTGTCCATATCGATGTTGAGTTCGGCTAAGCGATTGGTGAAGTCGGGGCGCGGGCCGTTGGCATCGTCGCGGTCGTTGTCGCGGGTGCCGTCGATATAGGTCACCAACGGGTCGTCGTCGGCGCGGTCGCTGAAGTCGTCGATGTCGAGGGTCTGCTCGGGCGAGTCGCGGTCTTCAAGTTCGATCTTGGGGATGTTGAGATCGAGCGTCGCCAGAGGCGCCCCCGTGATGGTCACATCGATCTGATCGAGCAGCGAGTCGGCCAGATCGTTGCCCTTCTTCTTCTCGGTGCCGGTCTTTTGTTTGCGGTCCTCGTCGTCGTCGTCCTCATTGGGCTTTTCGCTCTCACCCTCGTCCTCGGCCTTCTGGCGGCTGCCGTTGTCCTCGTCGGAGAGCGCATCCTTGGCGTCTTTGAGCGAAAACTCGACCCCGCCGGGGCCGTAGGTCACGCGCACGCCATCGCCCGCCTTGACCGAGCCTGGCTCGCGGGTGGGGTCGTCCGAGACATCCTCGAAGGTGACCTCGGTTTCAGAGGCGGGCTGGCCGTCGTCGTCGTCGTCCTCTTCGTCGTCTTGGTTTTCGGTCAGGCCATCGGCGACAGCGTCGCTCAGCTCATTGAGCGGGATGCCGAACACGGTCTCGGCCAGGCCGTCGGAGGTGTCGAAATCGAGGATCGAGAGCGCCTCGGCGATGTCGAGATCGAGCAGGGTGACGGTGGCGGGCTTGGAGGCGAAGTCCGAGTCCGCGATCAGTTGGACCAAGACCGCCAGTTCCAAAATCGCATCGATCTTGAAGCGCAGGTTGGGCCACTCGGTGGTAAAGCCCGCGCCCGCGCCGTCGCGGTAGAGGCCGCTGCCCTCCAGGCGAAACAGCGGGTTGGCAGCCAGCACACCGGCTTCGGGAAAGGAATAGCTGATCTCATAGGGCAAGCGCGCGGTGGTCTTGCCGGCGTCGAGTTGGAAGTCGATGTCGAGGCCGATGCGCGTGGCCAACTCGCCGATCAGATCGAGGCTGAAGATATCGGTCTCGCCGAGAAAGGGCAGCCAAGTGGTCAAGCCCCCGCCGATGCCAAACCCAGCGCGTAGCGGCGCCTCGCCGCCCAGCCCCAAAAACGTGTCCCAGACCAGCCCCTCAGGGTTGGCGCCAAACAGCCCCCCCTCCGGCGTGAAGGTGACGGACTGGCGGGCGGTCGTGCGCCCTTGTTCGACGGACATGATACTGCTTCCCAGGGTTCGAGCGCTTGTTGAGATCAGCGCATTTTGTGCGTATTTAGCAGTTATTTTTCATCAAGTGAAAACAATTGCGGTCTCGCGCGGCTTTGCCGCACAAGAAAATTGCTGAGCCGTCGTCTCCTGGCAGCCCACGACCTTGAGCTTTTGCCGACGGTGGTGACACCCGCTTGCGTTGAAGCGGGGCCTGCGGGCGGCTATGTTAGGCACGCCCTCGCCCTAGCGCGCTCTCTTGTCCCGAAAGGATCGCCCATGCGCCCGATCACCGCCCTTGCCGCAGTCCTTGCGCTTGCCTTTTCCGCCCCCGCAGCCCAGGCCACCGACATCGTGATCTACACCGGCGGTGCACCGACGGGTGAGGGCTCGACCTACCACAACGGTATCGGTCAGGGCATCAAGGAGCTGATCGAAGAGGTCACCGAGCAATACGGCTACTCCGTGCGCCGTGTGCCCTCGGGCGGTGCCGTGGCCAATGCGCAATCGGTCGCCGCCGAGACTGCCAATATCGCCTTCGGCATCGGCCAGGGCGGGCTGAGCTACCCCGAGGTCCAGAGCGGCGCCATCAGTGTGGTGCGCAACGATCTGCCGGGCGAGTGCGCCATTGCCTTCACCGCGGAGGCGCGCCTGCCCAACTGGCGCTCGGTGCTCGACAATGCCGCGCGGGTGACGTTTGTCGCGCCGGAGGGTTCGGGCTCGGCAGCCTTCATCGAGAAGATCTTTGCCACCGAGCCCGAACTGGCCGGCATCACGCCCAAGTTCGCCTATGTCAGCGGCCAGGATCAGATCGTCGAGAAGGTCAAATCGACCCGCGGCGCCGTCGGCATCTACTATGCCTATCCCAATCCGGTCGAAGGGCTGATCAACACCGCCGCCGAAGAAGAGATGACGGTGATGGGCATCCTCTCGCCCGCCTTGGCGCGCACCGATGATGCCTACTACCTCAACCGCAAAGCGCCCTATGAGCTGACGTGGTTTGGCCTTGGCACTACCCAGACCGTGCGCACCATGTGCTCCAAGGCGTTGCTATTTGCCGGCAAGCCGACCCAGATCGCCGATGAATGGG
>JBCDHK010000081.1:0-11959 GCA_038750185.1 Pseudomonadota bacterium | reverse complement strand
TGGGATTGCCGGTGGTGCCCGAGGTGTAGTTGAGCGCGATGGCGTCCCATTCGTCCTCGGGGGGCGACCAGGGATAGGCCGGATCGCCACTGGCCAGGAAGGCTTCGTACTCGGTGTGGGCGCCGCTCGGCGTCTCGGTCACGGTCGGATCGGCGTATTCGATCACCTGGGGTTTGGGGCCCGTCATCGCCGCCAGCGCCTCGTTCAGAAGCGGCAGCAGTTCGCTGTCGACCAGCACCACCCGCGCCTCGCCGTGGCCGAGGATAAAGGCGATGCCCGCCGCATCGAGGCGGGTGTTGATCGCATTGAGCACCGCCCCAGCCATGGGCACGCCGTAATGCGCCTCCAACATGGGCGGCGTGTTGAGGAGCAGCGCCGAGACGGTATCGCCTTTGACGATGCCGATCCGGGCCAGCGCCGAGGCCAGACGGCGCGCGCGGGCATAGAACTCGGCATAACTCAGCCGCTGCGTGCCGTGGATGATGGCGGTGCGCTCAGGATACACCACCGCCGAGCGCGCCAGCGCGCCGAGGGGGCTGAGTGGCTGAAAGTTGGCGGGGCGGCGGTCGAGGCCCTGGCTGTAGGGGCCGTGGCTGTGGGTATCGGTCATGGCGTGGCCTTTGCTCGCAGTCTTGCGCGGAAATGCGGCGCTGGGGCGGATTTGTCAAACCGCGCGGCGGTGTCTTCTGCGGCCTGGGGTATCGGGATCGGCACGATCTTTGCCAACCGCCGGAGGGCGGGGCCGATGGTCAAAACCCCACAGCACTTCTATACCCCTGACTGCGATGAGGACGGCCAGGAGATCGACCATGCCCGACGCCGAGGCCGAGCAAGCGCTGGCTGCTGAGGTTGGCGGGCCTGTGGCCGGGCTCGACGAAGCCGGGCGCGGGCCTTGGGCTGGCCCTGTGGTTGCGGCGGCGGCGGTGGTGCTCGACCACAACAGCCTGCCGGAGGGCCTGGACGATTCAAAACGCCTCACGCCCGCCAAACGCCAGCATCTGCGCCATGCCTTGGAGGGCGTCGTGTCCATCGGGCTCGGCGTGGTCGAAGCCGCTGAGATCGATCGCCTCGGTATCGTCGCGGCCACCGATGCGGCCATGCTCAAGGCACTCGCTGCGCTGCCTGCTCCGCCCAAGGCGGCGCTCGTCGATGGCAATCGCCTGCCAAGAGGGCTCGCTTTGCCGGGGCGGGCGCTGGTCGGTGGCGACGGACGCGCCCTGGTGATCGCTGCCGCCTCGATTGCCGCCAAAGTGGCGCGGGACGCCCTGATGGCCGAGCTGGGGCGCCTCTATCCCGGCTATGGTTTTGAGCGCCACATGGGCTACGGCACGCCCCAACACCGTGCAGCCCTGGCGCGTCTTGGCGTAGCACCGCCCCACCGGCGCAGCTTTCGCCCGATCCGCGCGGCGCTGGAGGCCGAAGGCGGTGCTTGACCGGCGAATCGTTTCGATTCATCTCTCGCACAAGCCGAGAGGAGCCGCATGTCAAACCATCCCCTCCCCCTCGACACCGTGATCGAGGACGATTGCATCACCGCGCTGGGCCGTCTGCCGGCGGGTTCGGTCGATCTGGTGTTTGCCGATCCGCCCTATAACCTCCAGCTCAAGGGCGAGTTGCGCCGCCCCAACGACACCCGCGTCGATGGCGTCGACGACGCCTGGGACCGTTTCGAGAGCTTTGAGGCCTACGACCGCGTCACCCGCGCTTGGCTCACCGCGGCGCGGCGCGTGCTCAAGCCCAACGGCGCGCTCTGGGTGATCGGCACCTACCACAACGTGTTTCGCCTTGGCACCGCGCTCCAAGACGGCGGCTGGTGGCTGCTCAACGACGTGGTCTGGCGCAAGACCAACCCCATGCCCAACTTCCGCGGCACCCGGTTTTGCAACGCGCATGAGACGCTGATCTGGGCGGCGCGCTCAGAGACGGCCAAGGTGTGCTTTAATTACGATGCGCTAAAGGCGCTCAATGATGGGTTGCAGATGCGCTCGGATTGGACGCTGCCGATCTGCACCGGTTCTGAGCGGCTGCGCGGAGCCGACGGCGCCAAGGCCCATGCCACGCAAAAACCCGAAGCGCTGCTCCACCGCGTGCTGATCGCGACCACGCGCCAGGGCGAGACGGTGCTCGACCCGTTTTTCGGCACCGGCACCACGGGCGCGGTGGCCAAGCGGCTCGGGCGCCATTTTATCGGGATCGAGCGCGATGCGGGCTATGTGGGCTTGGCGCGCGAACGCATTGCCGCGGTCGAGCCCTCGGCGCCCGAGGCCCTGGCGACCTCAGCGCGCAAACGCGAGGCGGTGCGCGTGCCCTTTGGCCAGATCGTCGAGCGCGGGCTCTTGGCGCCAGGGGCGCCGCTCACCAACCAGACCGGGCGCCATGTGGCCAAAGTGCGCGCCGATGGCACGCTGGTCGCCCAGAGCACGCAAGGGGGCCTGAGCGGCTCGATCCACCAGGTGGGCGCGGCGCTGGAGGGCGCGGCGTCGTGCAACGGCTGGATCTACTGGCACTTTGAGCGCCAGGGCCGGCGCGTGCCCATCGACGTGCTACGCCAGCAGGTTCGCGCCGAATTGGAAGAGGCGCGCTGAGGCTGAGAGCGATTTCAAGGTCGGTGGACATGCCGACCGGCATGGAAATCGGGGCAAAACATGGGCCTACGGGATTGCGCGGGAGCCAGTGTTTTAGCGTGGTGGTTTCATGTCGGCTGTGCGGACCTTTCGTACATTCGGTGAACGGCTGCTTTCAGAAACGGTCGTTTCTGACCGTGAGCTGCCGAGCGTTGAAACTGCAGATCTTCCTGCGCTCACAAACCCCTACCAAAACCACCCCGAGTTTTGCGAGGTTTCTGACGCGCCGGAGGGGAGGCGAAGCGGCCGTTCGCGGTTCTGCAGGAAATTGGGAGAAAGGGCTCCAACCAGACTTTCTCCCCACCACAGGATGCGGAGAAACCCAGCGGTTGCGCGCCATGCCGTAGGGCGGCTGGCGCGCTGCCCGTGCATCAGTTCTTGGCGTAGTACTCGACGACGAGGCTCGGCTCCATGATCACCGGGTAGGGTACGTCGGCCAAGGCGGGCACGCGCACGAAGCCTGCGCTCATCTTGGAATGGTCGACGTCGAGGTAATCGGGCACGTCGCGCTCGGCCGACTGGGCGGCTTCCATGCAGAGCGCCATCTGCTTGGCCTTGTCCGAGACCGTGATCACGTCGCCTGCGACCACGCGGTAGGAGGGGATGTCGACCTTCTTGCCGTTGACGCGGACGTGGCCGTGGTTGACGAACTGGCGCGCGGCAAAGATCGTCGGCACGAACTTGGCGCGGTAGACCACCGCATCGAGGCGCTGCTCTAAGAGACCGATCAGCAACTCACCGGTGTCGCCGCGCCGGCGCTCGGCCTCGGCGTAGATGCGGCGGAACTGCTTTTCGGTCAGATCGCCGTAGTAGCCTTTGAGCTTTTGCTTGGCGCGCAGCTGCAGGCCAAAGTCCGACATCTTGCCCTTGCGGCGCTGGCCGTGCTGGCCGGGGCCGTACTCGCGGCGGTTGACGGGGGACTTGGGGCGGCCCCAGATGTTCTCGCCCATGCGGCGGTCGATCTTGTGTTTGGCGGCGGTGCGCTTGGTCATGGCGTCCTCGACATGAAAGGTGTCCCGCGCGCCCTCCTCGGCCCCCTTGCGGGGCGACAGGCGGGCGAGAGGCCCACCGCAGGCGCACGCCGTCCCCACTAGGTGACGGAGTTCGGGGAAAAATCATGCACGGCCAAGTCTGTCAAGAGAGGAGCGTCAGCGCGCCCTCAACGCACGGTTCCGGGCATCGGCGCCGCCTGATGCGAGATCATCCGCCACGCGCCTTCTTCGAAGGCAAAGGCATTGGCGGTCATCAACTGGTCGAGCCCAACCCACTCCTCGCAGAGCACCAGCGCGGTCGAGCCCGTCACCACCGCTTGCGCCGCGCAATGCACCACCGGCACCGCGCCGCCATGGCCGAGGATCATCGTCCAAGAGTCCATCACCGCCTGACGCCCCTGGAGCATCTGCCCCGAGGGATGCGCACAAGCCACCTGGCGCTGGCGCGACCAGAGGCTGTCCATCATGCCCAGGTCTCCGGCACGCATGGCGGCATAAAAGGCGGCATTGGCTGCTAGAACGCTGGCGTGGTCGGACATGACGGTCCTCCGCAATGGTTGAGCCCAGGTTCGACCCCTCAGCGCGTCAAGACAATCGGTCACGGGGACGCGCCCCTGTGGATTTTGAAACTTTTTCAGGAGTATCGACCATGTCGCCTGCCGCCCGATCCCCCGCAGCCGCTCCGCTCGGCACCCGTATTGCGCTTCTCGGTTGGGGATCGTTGCTTTGGGATCTGGACGATCTGGCGCCTTGGGTCGAGGGGGCGTGGCGGCTCGGGGCTGGACCGCGCTTCCCGCTGGAGTTTTCGCGGGTGAGCGCCAAGCGTCTGGGATCGTTGACGGTCGTGCTCGATGACGCACACGGTGCGCTTTGTCCCACCCATGCCATCGTCTCGGTGCGCGAGGGTATCCATGCAGCGGCCCAAGATCTGGCACGGCGCGAACGCTGTACGTTGGCGCGAATCGGCGCGCTTTGCCTGGAGAGCGGTTTCGAGCGCGCCGCCTCGCCTGGTGTGAGCGCCCACGTGGCGGCGTGGTGTCGCGCCGAGGGCTGGCGGGGCGCGGTTTGGACCGATCTGGAGAGCAACTTCGCCGAGAGCACCGGGACGGCGTTTTCGCTTGAGGCGGGCGCGGCGTATCTGCGCACCCTCAAGGGCGCGGCCCTCGACGAGGCAGTGCGCTATATCACCGAGGCGCCCGCTGCCACCGACACGCCTTTGCGCCGTGCGCTGGAGGAGGCGCCCTGGTGGCAGGCCGCGCGTACCGAGCGCGGCTACTGACTGTCGCTGCTCTCCTCGATCATATGGCGCTGGAGCAGCGGCAATTGCAGCGCCATGAAGCCGATAGTGAGCGGCGGATTGACGAAGGTCTTGAAGCTGACCCAGAAGGCATCGGTCTGCGTGCGCCAGACGATCTCGTTGACCACAGCCAGGAATATGAAAAACCACACCCAGCGCTTGGTGAAGATCATCCAGCCTTGGTCGTCAAGGGGCAGGGCATCGCCCATCAGATACTTGAGATACGAGCGCCCCTGTAGCAACCCGATGCCAAGGATCAGCGCAAACAAGCCGTTGACCACGGTGGGCTTCATCTTGATGAAGGTCTCATCGCGCAAAAACAGCGTCAGCCCACCAAACACCACCACCACGATCCCCGTCACCACCGCCATGCGCGGCAGCGTGCGTGTGAGCGTCCACGAGCACCCCAGCGAGATCGAGATCGCCACCATGAACGCCACAGTGGCCAGAAACAGCGGCCCGGTCTGGCCCTCAGCCGCCTCGGCCCCGATCAGCGAGACCATGAACGTGCGGATCTCGGGCAGCGCAATCAGATCGGCGCCGTACTGGAAGGCCAGGAAAAACACCACGATCGGGCCAATCTCGAGGCCGATCTTGAGCCAGGGGTTGAGTGCGTTCTGAGACATGATTTCGGTCTAATGCCAGGACGGGCGCTGTGCAACTCGGGACTGCTGCGCCACAGCCCGCGGGCAATCGCAGCCGGTGATGGCGGGCCGCGGTGTTTGGGCGTGGCATGGTTCCCAGATCGATACGCCAACAAGCAGGATCCGACAGCCAAATCCCGGGCCTGCCCCGTTATCTGACGCGCCTCCCCTACCAAATACCCTCACGCCAGGATAAAGACGCCGGCGTGTGTGGTATGGGGCAACGGGAGGTCGGGGATGCAAAACGTCGAGGCGTGGCAGCCCACCAAATTCGAGCAAGGCGCGGACGGGCACTGGCAGGCCAGCCGCACCCAGGTGCCGCTCACCTCGCGCTTGATGGCCGATCGCGTCGCTCTCGCCTATGGCGCGGCGATCCCGCAGCATGCGCGCGGGCGGCTGGCCGATCTCGGCTGTGGTACGGTGCCACTTTATGGGCTCTATCGCGATCTGGTCGAGGAGGTCACCTGCATCGACTGGGGCGATTCGCTCCACCCCAACCGCTTCGTCGATCGCTTCGCCGATCTCAACCAGCCCCTCGACGGCCTCGATGCGCAGTTCGAGACCGTGATCGCCTCCGATGTGATCGAACATCTGCACACCCCCGAAGCCCTCTTTGCCAGCGCGAGCCGGATGCTGGTGGGCGGGGGCAAGCTCATCATCGGCGTGCCGTTTCTCTACTGGCTGCACGAGCAACCCCATGACCACCACCGCTATACCGAGTTTGCCTTGGCGCGGATGTGCGCTGAGGCGGGGCTGGAGGTGGTCTCGATCGAGCCCTATGGCGGGGGGCCGGAGGTGGTGGCCGATCTGTTGTGCAAGATGCTCATCGGCGGACGGCGGCTGCGCCTTGGCTTTGCCGTGCTGTCGTGGCTGTTGAGGCGAGAGCGCATCCAGGCCATCAGCCAGCGCACTGCGCGCACCATGCCGCTTGGCTACGTGCTGGTGGCGCAAAAGCCGGTGTGAGGGCCGAGCTCACTTGCCTGTCAAGCGCCGCAGCCGCCGGGCAATGCCGCGTAGTGCGCGGATCGGTAAGGAGGACGGGGTTGTTCGTACCGGACCGATGCTGGGATCGTTCAAAAATACGGCGTGCACATATTGGTTTTCGCGCCAGATGTCTTGATAGACCAGCGAGCGTAGCTGCCAGCCGCCGCCGCGTGCCTCCTGGATCAGCGCATCGGGCTCGACGATGTGATCGATGATCTGGAGTTCGTCGGGATCGTGCTCCATCAAAAAGCGCTGGTAGGCCGGGCTCGGGTAGGCCAGCGCCAGGGTCGCGCCGGGGGCGGCGATCTCGGCAAGCGAGGCGATGAAGGCCGGGCGGGCGTGCTCGGGGATGTGCTCGATCACATCGACGAGCAGGATCAGCGCAAAACCCTCGGGCACGCGTGCCTTCAGCTCGGCGATCTGCGCTGTGGCATCGGAGCGGAAGAACTCGACGTTATTCGCCTGCACTGTCTTCTTGGCAAAGGCGATGTTGTTGCCCGAGAGATCGGTGGCGATGATGCGGCAACTGGGCTGGGCCTTGGCCAGCGCCTCGGTGACCAAGCCGATGCCGCAGCCGATGTCGGCCACGGCGGTGTTGGGGCGGGCGAGGGATTTGGCCAAGCCTGCAGCGCGCTCGATGCGGGCGTTGCGGGTCTGGCGATACGACAGCATCCGGGTCTCGAAGAAACCGTCATAGTATTCCTGGACGGCTTCGGTGGAGACCGGCTCGGCCTTTGCTGTGGTGCCTTGTGCCATGGCGGTGCGCCCTCGCAGCGGTGGGATGGGTGAGAGTATCCTAAGGACGCAGGCTCCAAAAGCCCACGTTCAATCTGCCTTTCACTCCGCCTTGGGCGCTCCGGCCTCCCTCAAATCCGCCGGCGCTGTCCTGGCGCGATTTGCACGCCGCGCGGCGCTCGCACCTCGCTCAAAATCGCTCTATGGTCTGCCCGCCCCCGCGCCTTGTCCCGCGCCTTGTCCGGAGCCGATATGCTCGCCATCGCCGCCCCCTCCTTCGACCAGCCCTCAGAGACCTTCATCGCAGGCCACGTCAGAGGCATCGCACCGGGGCAGACGGTCCTGATCTGCCAGCGCGGTGGCGCGCCGGAGGGGGTCGAGACCGCCGTCCACTCCGGGATCGTCGCGCGCCGCCACCGTTTGGGGCGTCTGGGGCGAGGCCTCGACCGCACCGCCGCCGCCTTGGGGCTAGACCGCGAGCGCGGCTTGTTGCGCGCCGACGAAAACGCCCTCGCCGCCTTTCTTGAGCACCACCGCGTCACGCACGTGCTGGCCGAATACGGCCCCCTCGGCGTCACCGTGTTCGAGACCTGCCAGCGCCTCGGCCTGCCCCTCACCGTGCACTTCCACGGCTTCGACGCCTCGATCCTGGCGCGCGAGGCGGCGTGGCGGCGGCGCTATGCCCGCATGCTGCCCCACTTGGAGGCCATCGTCGCGCCCTCGCGCTATCTGGCCGAGCGGGTGATCGCGCTTGGCGCACCGCACGCACGCACCCACGTCAACCCTTGCGGCGTCGATCCCGAACGCTTTGCCCCTGGCACGCCAGTTTCGGGGGTTCCGGGGCGGGTGCTGGCCATCGGGCGTCTGGTGGCCAAGAAGGCGCCGCATCTGAGCATCCGCGCCTTTGCGCGTGCCGCTGCCGCCTATCCCGAGGCCCATCTCGACATCGTCGGTGAGGGTCCCCTGCGGGAGGCCTGCGAGGCCGAGATCGCCGCCCATCGCCTGGAGGGGCGCGTCACGCTGCACGGCAGCCGTCCCCACGCCGAGGTGCAGCGCTTGATGGCAGAGGCGGCGGTCTTTGCCCAGCATTCGGTCGAGGCGCCCGACGGCGATATCGAGGGCCTGCCCGTTGCCGTGCTGGAGGCCATGGCCGCCGCCGTGCCGGTGCTTGCCACGCGCCATTCCGGCATCCCCGAAGCGGTGGCCGAAGGCGAGACCGGGCTCTTGGTCGATGAGCACGACGTCGAGGCCATGGCCGAGGCGCTGTGCAGGCTGCTTGGCGATCCAACCCAGGCGCGTGCCATGGGAGTGGCCGGGCGCGCCCGGGTCATGGAGCGATTTTCCAATGAGATCAGCCTAGCTGGACTGCGCCGGATCCTGGGGCTGACACCGGCTTGCGCTGAGACCCCACCCACTGCCGCACGAACGCCGACCTGAACACGGTAGCAGCCAGGCAGATCGGTACCAGCCAGCCTGAAGCCGCCCGGGCGCACCCGGGCGGCGAGATTATTAAATTTTAACAGGCTCTTAGACGATCTCGAAGTCGTCCGCACTCAGCACCGGCGCGTCCTCCAGGACGGCAAAGGCCACCGCCTCGCCCGCTCCATTGGCATCGGCGTCGTAGAACAGCGTGCCCTCCGAGTAGAGCAGGAAGTCATCGGCATCCTCAGCCACCGCACCAAGGCGCAGGTTGGAGGCATCGAGCGTGCCGGGGCTCAGCGCGTCGAAGCCCTCGCTGTCGAGCACCAGCGTGTCGATGCCGACCTGGAAGTCGAGGATGACATCGACGCCGCTCTGCTCTGCCGCAGCGCCGTCGAACACGCCCTCGAACACGAAGCTGTCCGCGTTGCTGCCACCGGCCAAGGTGTCGTTGCCCGCGCCGCCGGCCAGGACGTCGGCCCCGCCCCGCCCGATCAGGACGTCGTTGCCCGCGCCGCCCTCGACGGTATCGGCCCCGTTCGCCCCGTCCTGGGCATCGTCCTCGAAGCGGTCGTTGCCCGCGCCAAGATCGACCGTGTCGGCCCCAGCGTCGCCAAACACCACGTCGTTGCCGTCGCCGGCGTCGATGGTGTCGGCCTGGGCACCGCCGCGGATCACGTCGTTGCCGGCCCCGCCCGAGATGTTGTCCTCGTTGACGCCGCCGTCGATGGTGTCGTTGCCCGCACCGCCGTCGATGGTATCGTCACCGGCATCGCCGAACACCACGTCGTTGCCGTCGCCGCCCGAGACGACGTCGGACTGGGCGCCGCTGCGGATCACGTCGTTGCCGGTGCCCCCGTCCAGGCTGTCAGCGTCGTTGCCGCCGTTGAGGACATCGTTGCCGGCACCGCCCTTCAGGGTGTCGCTGCCGTCCTGGCCGATCAGCGTATCGTTGCCTGCGCCGCCTTCGATGCTGTCGTTGCCCTGCTGGCCGCTGATGGCATCGTCGCCGCCCTCGCCGTCGATGATATCGTTGCCACCGCGCCCGGCCAGGACGTTGTCGGCAGCGTTGCCGGTCAGGCGGTCGTTTTGCTCCGAGCCGACGATGTTTTCGATATTGGCCAGCCGGTCGCCCTGGGCATCGCCGCCGGACTGGGTCGTGCGTCCCAGATCGACGTTCACGCCGCCGTTCGAGCGGGTGTAGGAGACGGTATCGACCCCGGTGCGCCCGTCGATGGTGTCGGCGCCCTCCGCGCCCTGGAAGCGCTCGTTCAAGGCGCTGCCGATCAGGGTGTCGTTGTTGGCGGTGGCGACGATCTCTTCGATGCCGATGAAGGTGTCGTTGCGGGCATCGCCGCTGCCGTTGTTGGGATCGGTCAGGTTGATGCGTACCGCCGAGTTGCCGCGGAATTCGACCACATCGAAGCCGACGCCGCCGATCAGCACATCGCCGCCCGAGCCGCCGATCAGCGTGTCGTCGCCGGCGCCGCCGATCAGCACGTCGTCGTCGTTGCCGCCGTTGAGCACATCGGCCCCCGTGCCGCCGTCGAGCACATCGCGGCCCGCATCGCCGTTCAGCCTATCGTCGCCCACGTTGCCGTTCAGCCGGTCGTCGTTGTTGCCGCCGCTCAGGCTGTCGTCGCCGGCGCCACCGTCGAGGGTATCGTTGCCGTTCTCGCCGCGGAGCGTGTCGTCGCCCTCGCCACCGGCGAGCAGGTTGTTGTTGGAGGCACCGATCAGCTGATCGTTGAAGGCCGAGCCGACCAGCCCGTCGATCCCGATCAGCCTGTCGCCCTGGGCATCGCCCAAGGCACCGTTGCCGGTGCTGAGGTTGACGACCACTCTGCTGGCCGAGGCCGAGTAATCGGCGATGTCGGTGCCTCTGTCGCCGTTGAGCGTGTCGGCGCCGGCGCCGCCGATCAGCACGTCGTCGTCATCGCCGCCGCGGATCGAGTCGTTGCCCGCACCGCCTGCGAGCACATCGTTGCCGCCGTCGCCGAAGATGGTGTCGTTGCCGCCGCCGCCGTCGACGGTGTCGTTGGAGCCGTTGGTGTCGATCTGATCGGCAAAGCTCGTGCCGATCAGGGTCTCGGTGTTGTTGTCGCCGATGATCTCGATGCGGTCGTTGCTGTTGAAGCCGACCAGGGCCAGATTGGAGAGATCGACGGTGAACTCGTCCTCGGCGAAGACGCGGATGCGGATGGCGGGGTTTTCGCCGTTTTGCTCGATGGCGATGCGGTCGAAGACCTCGATCTGCTCGGCGTTGATATCGAAGCCGCGGGTGCCGCGGGTGGTGTCGTCGATGACGATCTCGTCGATACCGAGCAGGGCGTCGTCGCGAAAATTGATGAACTCCTCGATCTGGATCGTGTCCTGCCCGAGGCCGCCATTGAAGACACGGTTGCCGGCGTCGTCGCGCAGGACGAAGGTGTCGTCCAGCCGCGAGCCGACCAGCCCGTCGATGCCCTCCAGCCGGTCGCCCTGGGCCTCGCCGCCGATGCCGGCGCGGTTGAAGTCGTTCAGGAACACGGTGACGCCTGCGGCCGACTTGGCGAAGGTGGCGATATCGCGACCGCCGTCGCCGCGCAGCGTATCGGCGCCGAGGCCGCCTTCCAGGGTATCGTTACCCGAGCCGCCACGGATCGAGTCGTTGCCCGCGCCGCCGGTCAGCACGTCGTTGCCGTCGTCGCCGAGGAGAATATCGTTGCCAGCGTCGCCGTCGAGGCGGTCGTTGTTGTCACCGCCGCGGATCGAGTCGTTGCCCGCGCCGCCTGCAAGCACATCGTTGCCGCCGTCGCCGAAGATGGTGTCGTTGCCGCCGCCGCCCTCGACGGTGTCGCGCCCGCCGTTGGTGTCGATCTGCTCGCCAAAGCTCGTGCCGACGATGCTCTCGGCGTCGTTGTCGCCGATGATCTCGATGCGGTCGTTGCTGTTGAAGCCGGACAGGACCAGCCCGGAGAGACCGACATCACGGTCGCTGTCGGCGAAGACGCGCACGCGGATGGCGGGGTTGGCCCCGTTCTGATCGATGGCGATGCGGTCGATCTGCTCCAGTTGGGCGGCGTTGATATCAAAGCCGCGGGTGCCGCCGGTTTGATCGTCGACGATGATTTCCTCGATGCTGCGCAGCGCGTCGTCGCGGAAATTGATGAACTGCTCGATGACGATGGCGTCGGTGCCGTTGCCGCCGTTGAAGGCGCGATCACTGTCATCGCGGATGACAAAGCGGTCGTTGAAGGCCGAGCCGAACAGCCCGTCGATGCC